>CAUPPN010000032.1:0-9487 GCA_963513115.1 uncultured Eubacteriales bacterium
TCTAATTAGTATTTTATTATTATATACCATTTTAAGCCATTGTCAAACAATATATACTTTAATTTTCTATACATTTTTTAACATTTTTTATTTTTTTATACTTTTATTTCTTTATATTTTATATTCTTCTTTATATTTACATATCTACATTTTCCTTACAATTATTTCTTCTAATATTACTTTTTATATATTTTTAATAATTTTTTTGAATAGTTTTTTTCTAATTGATATAATTTAACATATATAATTATTGGAGAAATATATGAGTGTTATTACTAAAGATATCAAAAAATTTAATAATGTAAACAAAGTAGATGATAGTATAAAAGCAAAACTAATTAGTGTTGTTGCAGAAAATATAGTATCAACTTTTGCTGAGCATAAAATATCATATGAAAATATATATAACACATTATCTAAAGTTAAATTATATACAGCAGATATGAAGTCTGATTCAGATAGTGGCATATTAGATAAATATTTTCCATATACCAACACAATATATGTTAATTCAGATATATTTGAAAAAGCAATTTCAGATTACAATATTGAAAATATAGATATTGGATTAATACATGAGTTTATACATTGTCTCCAAGTTCAAAGAAACAAAAATGAAATCACAAGAATTGGTATGTATGATTTAAGCAGTAAATTTGGATTAGGTATGAATGAAGCTGCAACACAATATATTGCTAGTAATGTTTGTGGTAATTATTTTTCACACGTTAAATACTTTAACTTAGATTTTTTAACAATCTCTGAAAATTATTATCCAATAGAAACTGCAATTATATATCAAATGAGTTTTTTCACAGGATCTTTTCCTCTTGTTTCTAGTGCACTTTTTGGTGATTCTCTTTTCAAAAATACTTTTATAGAACAAACATCAAAAGCAACATATGATAAGATAGTTTCAAGTGTTGATCATATAATTGGTATACAAAATCAATTATCTCATGAATATATATTTTTAGCTAATTCAAATTTAACTGAAAAAAGCAAAATTAAAAAATTAAATAGTATTAAAGAAAATAAGGAAGCTCTTAAAAAAGTAATTTTGGATATTCAAAAAACAATATACACTGAATCATTTAATTCAATGCTTAAAAAGGTTGAAACATTAAGTGATGTTAGAAATATGCAAATAGCACTTGCAAAATTTGAAAATCTAATAATTATCTCAGAAGATGATTATTCATATGATCAATTTAAAGATCTTATGATGACTAAACTTAAAAAAAGATTTGCCAAAATACAAAAATTCGGAAAATATAATTTTGCAAAAAGATCTAAAGTAGAAGTTTCTATGCTTCCAGCTGTTAAAAAAGTTAGTGCTTTCAAAATGTTTTTAAACAAACTTAAATTATTATTTGAACTTAAAACTAACTATAGAAAAGGATATAATCCTTTAATAGATAATATAATGTAAGTAAAGGAAGAAATAATTAAAGAATATATAGTTAAAAAGAAGTATATGATATAAGGTATAAAAGAAAAAAGAAATGCAATATGCATTTCTTTTTTTTGTTTGTTCATATCTTTTTATTTTATTATTTTCTAACTATTGTTATTACAACATCCTTATTCTTAGTTTCAGATAATACATTTCCTAGATTAGTTACATCTCCTGCTCCTATAGTTATAACCAAATCATTTTCTTTAACATTTTCATATATATATTTTTTTATATCTCTAAATGTTTCTAAGTATATTGCATTTTTACCTTTTTCTTTTAAAACTTTAACAATATCTTCACCAGAAATTGTTGGATCCGGTTTTTCTCTAGCTGGATATATTTTAGTTACAACTATGTTATCAAAATTTGAAAGAGAATCGGCAAAATTCTTATAAAACGCTTTTGTTCTACTAAAAGTATGTGGTTCAAATATTGCATAGCTCTTATTATAATTTTGGTTTTTTACTGTTTCGCTTAGTGCTTTTACTTCTGTTGGGTGATGTGCATAATCATCATATATTTTAGCTCCATTTACACTACCTTTGTATTCAAATCTTCTATGTGCACCATAATATCTTTTCATACCAGCTGCAATAGTTTCTTTATCTATTCCATTTAGTCTAGATGCTGCATATGCTGCAGTACTATTTAATACATTATGACTACCACTGACATTTAGTTCTATTTCTTGTTCTTCATTATTTATTGTATCTTTTATTATGAAAGTTGGTTTTCCATCAGTATATTTAATATCTGTTGCCATGAAGTCACCTTCATCTATACCAAATGTATATATTTTAGTATTTCTATTATTTTCTTTATTATATTTTTTCACATGTTCTATCACATCTTTAGTATGTGTATCCATACTATTAATAATAAGAATTCCATCATGTGTAATATTATCTGTGAATTTTTTAAATGATTTAACTACATTATCTATATTTTTAAAATAATCTAAATGGTCTGCGTCAATATTTAATATTATTTCTGTTTTTGGGTAGAAATATAAAAAGCTATCCCTATATTCACATGACTCTAGTATAAAATAATCAGATTTTCCTATCCTATAATTACCTCTTATTTCCTTTAAGTAAGCACCTACTTGTACTGTTGGGTCTAGTTGCGCTTCTAGAAATATATCTGTAATTAATGATGTTGTTGTTGTTTTTCCATGAGTACCTGATATTGAAATACTGTCTGAATAATGCTTTGTAAGCATACCTATAAACTTTCCTCTTTCCATTGAAGGTATATTTAATTTTTTTGCTTCAACTCTTTCTGGGTCATCTTCTGGTATTGCAGCAGAATATATTACTACATCTGCTCCATCTATCATTTTTGTATCATGTCCTATTTGTATTGGTATACCTGCATTTTGCAATATTTCTGTTTGTTCAGAAGGTGTATTGTCTGAACCTGTAACTTCATATCCATTTAAGTGAAGCATTTGTGCTATAGCACTCATACTTACTCCACCTACACCAATTAGATGTACTTTTTTTACATCTTTAAAACCATCTATACTAATTTTTTTCATTATTATCCCCTAATATATTATTTTAACTTTAATATTATATCACTATGTATATATTAACTCAAGTTAGCTTTTTAGCTTTATATAACTATATATTACTATTAATTAAAAACATTTTCAACATAAAAATTATAATCATTATTTTTAATACATATATAATCTAGATAGCATGTGCATATAAGCATATATAGTCAACAATTCTTGTATTATTATTGCAAAAACATATTAAAAGATATATCATAAAGCTATAATACATAATAATTTAAGGAGGTATTATGAGTAATAATTCAGAGAATTTTGAATATAAAAAAATTACAAATAACAAAGAAAATAAAAATGGTTTTGTTAAATTTTTAAAAATACTTTTTACAATTATAATAATAGCTTTCATTTGTGGAGTTTGTATAACTAACAAAGATCAAATCAAAAAATTCACAAATAAATATTTATCAAATCATGAAAAAAATGAAAATGAAAAGAAAAATGAAAATGTACTAGATAAAGGTCCATATTCTTCTGTAAATTTAGATGAATATTCTAAAACTTCAGAAGGAGTTGCACAAAGTGTCTTACCTTCAATTGTAGGAATAAAAGTAGAATATGGTGTTAATTCTCCTTTTTTAAGAGAAAATAACTTTAAAGCAGAAGCTGCAGGTTCTGGTATTATTCTTAGTAAAGATGGATATATTTTAACTAATAATCATATTGTAAGTCCTAGAAAATCAGAAACTCCATTCTACAACATATCAGATGCACAAAATATTAAAGTAACATTTAATTCATCAGATGATAAGAAAATAGAAGATGCTGATGCTGAAATAGTTGGAGTTGACCCAATTACAGATTTAGCAGTAATAAAGGTTAAAAGAGATGACTTAATTCCTGCTAAAATAGGTGATTCAGACAAAATCAAGGTTGGACAATTTGCAATGGCTGTAGGTTCTCCTTTAGGACTAAATAGCACAGTAACTGCTGGTATCATAAGCGCAGTAAATAGAAAAATAGACATTGGTGATGGTAAAACATATAATACAATTCAAACAGATGCTTCAATAAATGAAGGTAATAGTGGTGGTGCTTTAGTAAATTCTAGAGGTGAAGTAATTGGTATTAACACATTAAAGTTTGCAGGTTCTGGTATTGAAGGTATGGGATTTGCAATTCCAATTAATCAAACTAAGCCAATAACTAAACAAATTATTGAACACAAAAAAGTTTTAAGACCAACTTTAGGGGTAAAAGCTAGAGAAATAACTGAAGATATTGCATCCGTTCTAAATATAAAAAACGGTGTTATAGTAAAAGAAGTAATAAAAGGAAGTTCTGCTGACGAAGCAGGAATTAAAGAAAACGATATTATAACTAAATTCAATGGTATAGATATTGCAAGCGTTTCAGATATTAACTCACAAAAAATTAATATTAAAGATGGTGATAAAGTTAATGCAGAAATTATACGTAATGGTCAAAAAATCAATTTAGATATAATTATGCATGTACTTGATGAAGATAATCAAAATAAAAATCAAAATCAAAATATAAATGAAAATAACCAAAACAAAATAAATAATTTGTTTAATAAAGAAGAAAATAACAAAAATAATGAAAACAATCAAAGTAATCAAAACAATCAAATTCAAAGCCAAAAAAATAAAAATAATAAAAATAATTCGAATGAATATGAAGAAATGTTAAAAAACTTCTTTAATAACTAAATTATTAGTTGATTATTAATTGATAAACATTTAATATATCAATAAAAAAGAGCTTTCGCTCTTTTTTATTTTGTTTATTATTTTTTATTATCTTCTTATTTATATTATTTTGTATGTTATTTTATATTCTACTATTTTTACTGCTTTTTTATATAATTATTTCTTAGTTATAACTATTTTCTTTTTCTTCTTATCATAATCTATAACTACTTCATCACCTTCTTGTATTTTTTTAGTAAGTATTAAATCAGTAAGTTCATCTTCTACAATAGTTTCTACAGCCCTTCTAAGTGGTCTAGCACCATATTTTAAATCAGTTCCTTCTTGTATTATATACTTTTTAGCTTCTTTAGTTACTTCTAGTTTCATTGACTTGTTTGCTAATGCTTCTTGTGTTTGTTTTAAGAATATTTCTACTATTTTAATTAATTCTTCTTCTTTCAAACTATCAAATACTACAATTTTATCTATCCTATTTAAAAACTCTGGTCTAAATATATCTTTAACAGCTTCCATTGTTTTGTTTTCACTTGCAGTCTTGCTATCCCCAAATCCTATAGTATTTGTATATATATTAGAACCTGCATTTGATGTCATAATTATTATAGTATTTTCAAAATTAACACTTCTACCTTGTGAGTCTGTAAGTCTTCCATCATCTAATACTTGAAGTAGTATATTGAAAACGTCTGGATGTGCTTTTTCTATTTCATCAAATAATATTATAGAATATGGATTTCTTCTAACTTTTTCGGTAAGTTGTCCACCTTCATCATATCCTACATATCCTGGAGGTGATCCAATCAATTTAGATACTGAATGCTTTTCCATGTATTCACTCATATCAAATCTAATTATATTATCCTCTGATCCAAACATTTCTTCTGCAACTGCTTTTGCAAGTTCTGTTTTTCCTACTCCAGTAGGTCCAACAAACATAAATGATGGTGGTCTTTTTACTGTTTTAAGTCCAGCCCTATTTCTTCTAATAGCTTTTGAAACACCTTCTACAGCGCTATTTTGTCCTACTACTCTTTTATGTAAGTTTTGTTCTAAATTAATTAATTTTTCTGTTTCTTCTTCAGTTATTTTAGATACTGGTATCTTTGTCCATCTTTCAATAACTTTTGCAATATCTGTTTTTGTAAGTGGAAGTGGCTTAATTTCTTTTTCAATTTTTTCTATCTCTTCTTTTAGTTTACATTCTATCTGCTTATATTCTGCAGCTTTTTGATAATCTTCTGTTGAATCTAGTTCTACCGCCTCTTCTTTTTCTTGTTGTACTTTTTTAAGTTCTCTTTTTGTCATTTCAAGCTTATTTAATTTTGTATTTCCTAAGTTTATTTTTGAACATGCTTCGTCTATTATATCTATTGCCTTATCTGGTAAGAACCTATCATGTACATATTTTTCCGACATTTTAACAGTTTGTTCTACCATTTCTTTTGAAATTACAACCTTATGATAATTTTCATAATACTGTTTTATTCCATCTATCATTTCTATTGCTTCTTCTTCTGTTGGTTCATCGACAATAACAGGTTGAAATCTTCTTTCTAATGCTGAATCTTTTTCAATATATTTTCTATATTCATTTAATGTTGTTGTACCAACAACTTGTATATCACCATTAGATAATGCAGGTTTTAATATATTTGCTGCATTTGTAGAATTTTCTGAATCTCCAGAACCCACAATTGTATGTACTTCATCAATTACTAATATAATATTTCCTAAACTTTTGCACTCTTTTATTATTCCTTTTATTCTAGCTTCGAATTGACCTCTAAATTGTGTGCCAGCAACCAATGCTCCCATATCTAATAGGTAAACTTTCTTATCCTGTAGTTTGTATGGAACATCTTTTCCTACTATTTTAAGGGCTAAACCTTGTGCTATAGCTGTTTTACCTACTCCAGGTTCACCTATTAGAACAGGATTATTTTTAGATCTCCTATTTAGTATTTCAATAACTCTTTGTATTTCATTTTTTCTTCCGATTACTTTATCAATTTTTCCATCTTCTGCAAGCTCATTTAAATTAACACCATATTCATCTAATATGCTTTCCTTTTTAGCTTTTCTTTTTTCAGTTACTATAACTCTTGCAGTCTTTGGATTATTATTAGAATTACCTGATACACTATCTCTAATTATTTTTAATGTTTCTTCTAAACCAGGGTTTGTACTTTCTTCTCCTAAAGTATCTTCTCCATTCATTATATTTTGCATATATTGTTCAACTTCATCTGCAAATTGTTCCCAAGATTCTTCTGAATTATCTGTATCTGCTTCTATTTGTCCTTTTTTAATTCCATCTTCTATCTTTTTTGACATTTCCTCCACAAAATCTAACATTTCTAGTGATGATATCTTAACATCTGGAAAACCTTTCATTATTCTTTGCTGCGCATTAAATCTTCTCTCATTACCTATTATTCTTTCATCATCTTCTAAAAACTTTAATTGTTGTATCTCATTTTTTACGTCACTATAATTCATTGAAACTTTTTCTGATACCAAATTAACTACATCAGATACTAGTAGTTGTCCATCAGGAAATGCACCGCTATCATATAGTTTCATTATTCTATCAATTATTTTATTATATTCTATATTAATTTTTAAACTCTGTTCTTTATTCATACATACCTCCTCTTTAGTTATATGTATTGGTATATTATCTTTTGTTATATGTTTTTAATCTATTAATTATTATATATATTAAAATATATAATACAATTTGTCAATACTTTTTTAGCAGTCATTTTAATTAACTGCTAAATACATTTTATCATATATATTTATTTTGTAAAGCGTAATTTTATATTTTATTATTACAATTTAAAAAAATAAAAAGGACCTATTAACTAGGCCCTTTTATTGATATTAATAATTATTATTTTATTTATATATTATTGAGAATTACTCATTTTCTTTTTTGTCTTCTACTTTTTCTTTAATTTCTTCTTTTTTGTCTTCAGCTTTTTCTTTAATTTCTTCTTTTTTATCTTCTGCTTTTTCTTTAATTTCTTCTTTTTTGTTTTCTACTTTTTCTTTAACTTCTTCTTTTTTATCTTCATTTTTATTTTCTGTATTTTTTGTGCTTCCATTCATTCCTTGTTTAAATACATCATACAATGCTTTTATTTGTTTAGAGCTTTGTATTCTTTGTTGTAATTCTTGTTGTAGTTCTTGAGTTAATCCTTCTTCTTTTGCTATTTCTTCATATGCTTTTAACATGTCATCATTTATTAAATATTCCATTAATGCAAATTGTGGTTGTTTTAATTCTTGTGCTTTTTCTTTATCTAAGTTTTCACTTACTCTGCTCTTTGAATATTTAACTATTAATTCTGCTTTTTTATTATCACCAAAATCTGATACTATTTTTAATTTAGATAATTTTGATGTAAATGGTTCAACATATACATATATTATATTATTTTCTGAAACTTTTTCTGCTTTTTCCATTTTTTGTATTTCTTCTAATAATCCATCAATCATACCTGCTACATCTTCATTTGTTAAATTATCTTTCTTAATATTGTTATCTGCTTCACTTTCTTTTGTGATTTTGTTCATTGTTTCAGTTATTTTTGTTAAAATGCTTTCTTTTTTAAGTAGTTCTTGAACATTTTTAGCTAATTTCTTATAGCTATCTAAGTCTGGTCTAACACCTATAACTCTTTTTATCATACCATCTTCAAATACAATTTTATCTTCATCTTTTACTATAGATTTTTCAATAAATTCACTGTATGAATTAATTACATTATCAAATGCTTCTTTTTCATTTTCTTTAGCAAATTTTGCTATTTCTTTAAAATCACCATTGTAATTTTTAAGTGAAGTTAAGAATGCTGTAATCATTTTAATTTGTTCTGATTCTGTTTTATATACTTTTTCTTCATTTTTTGTTTTGTATCCAAAAGCTATATAATTATCTTTTACTTCTGCTCTATAATTTATTAATTCTTTTCCATCTTTTTTAACATTTGCGTTTAATGCTACTACTGGTTTATCTGTATTTTCTAAATTAACTTGTGAAACTAATTTAGCGTCACCATTTCTTCCAAAATATTCAACAATTGATTTTGGTTTTATTGATTCATCCATTTTACCAGCTGTTACTGTTACTGTATTATATTCACCTTGTGTTCTTAAGAATGCAGCTTTTAATGTATCTTGTGGTGAAACTTTTTTAGAAAGTATATATGCTACACCTGTGCAAATTAATACTATTAATATAATTGCTATAATAACTGCTAATATTTTACTAAATATTGAACCATTTCCTTTAGTTTTTACATTCTTTTCTACTTTTTGAAATTCATCTTTTAAGTCTTCTTTTTTTGCTTCTGCTTTTTCTTTTGTTTTATTTGCTTTAGCTTTAACTTCTTTTTTTACCTTAGTAAACTTATCTTCAGCATCATCTTTTACATCTTCTGCTTTTTCTTTTAATGGTTCTGTTTTTTCTTCTACTTTTTCTTTAATATTTTCTGCTGTTTCTTTAATTTTTTCTCCAGCATTTTCTAATCCTTCTTTTACATTTTCTATTACTGGTGTAGATTTTTCTTCTACTTTTTCTTTTGCATTTTCTGCTACTTCTTTAACTTTTTCTCCAGCATCTTTTAATCCTTCTTTAGCATCTTCTTTCATATCTTCTGCTTTAGCAATTGCCTTGTTTTTCTTTTCTTCTGCTGCTTTTTTTGCTTTTTCAAAATCTTCTTTTATTTTAGCCATTTCTTTTTCATATTCATCTTGAGCTTTTTT
>CAUPPN010000033.1:0-9336 GCA_963513115.1 uncultured Eubacteriales bacterium
AACTGCAATTATTGATTTGAGTAAAATTGATGCAGAAAATAAGTTACTTGAAATATCAGAAAATAAGCTTGCAGAAGTTGTAGAAAGAAAAGAAAATTTAAATACACAAAAAGAAGAATTAGAAAATTATAATAAGTCATTTGAAATAGCAAAAGAATTATTAGAACAATCATATAATGAAATGAAAGATAACTTGGGCCCAAGCTTTAATATAAGATTAAGTTACATAACTAAAAAGATAACAAATGGTAAATATAATGAAGTAAAAATAAATAGAAATCATGAAATAAAAGTTAAAACAGAATGGGGTGACATAATTGATTTATCGCTTTTAAGTACAGGTACAATTGAACAAGTTAATTTAGCGTTAAGACTTGCAATACTTGAACATATAACTTCAGAAAAATTACCAATAATAGTAGATGAAGCATTTGCCTTTTATGATGATCAAAGATTATGTAATACAATAAAGTTTTTAAGTAATGAGTATAAGGATAGACAGATAATATTATTTACTTGTTCAAATAGAGAAATGGAATCAGTGGACAAGATGGATATTGATGTAAATTATATTAGCATATAATTAAAAAAGAGAATAATACAAAGTAAAATAATAATAAAAAAGAAAATACAAAAAGAAAAAATAATATAATTTAAATAAAAAACTAATAAGAAACTATTGATATAAAGCAATTACGTTATATGTAGTTGCTTTTATTATTAATAATATATATTTAAAAAATTTGATATATAATATATAATTTAAATAAGCAATAAAAAAAGTAAAGAAAAAAATAGATGAAGGAAAAAATATGAAAGAAAAATGCGCTATAGTTACTGGGGCACAAGGAGATATAGCAACTGAGATAATAGCATACCTATTAAATAATAATATTAAGGTATATGGTATAACAACACATGATGTGTCAGAAAATTATATAGAAAAAATTAAAAAAAAATTAAATGAAGAAAGCATTGATAATATAGGAAAATTTATAGTTTTTAAGATGGAATCTTTAGAAGATTTAGAGATTAAAAAAATAATAGAAAAAATTTCTTATGAAAATGTAATTACAAAATTAGTAATTACACATGCAAAAAGTGATAACAAGATACTCTTAGACTGCACAGATGCGTATGTACAAGAGGTAATCGATGTAAATTTAAAAAGTTATATTTCTTTTACTAAAAATGTAATTTCTGCAATGCTTAAAGAAGATATTAATATAAAAAAAGACATTATAATGATAACTTCTATTTGGGGATTAAAAGGCGCAGCAAATGAAAGTATTTATTCAATGACAAAAGGTGGAGTAGAAGCTTTTTCAAAATCAGTTTCAAAAGAATATTCTAAAATGAATATAATGGTAAATACTATTGCACCAGGATATATAGATACTAAAATGAATAAATATAGTAAAGAAATAGTTGATGAAATTATTGAAGAAATTCCTTTAGGAAGAATAGGAAAAACAAAAGATATTATTCCTGCAATTAAATACATTTTTGAATCAGAATATACAACAGGAGAGACAATAAAAGTAACAGGTGGATGGTATAATTAAATGACAAAAGCAGAAAGAGAATTAAAATTACAAGAAAAATTAGAAGAGATAAAAAACTATGACTTAAAAGAAAATAAAAGAGTACTAGGAATAGATGAAGCAGGAAGAGGACCACTTGCAGGTCCGGTAGTTGTAGCAGGTGTAGTAATGAGAAATGATTCTAAATTACTTGGTGTAAGAGATTCTAAAAAAATATCTGAAAAACTAAGAGAAGAACTATATGATAAGATAATAGAAGAAGCAGAAGGCTACTATATTGCATTTAGAGATAATGAACAAATAGATAAAGTAAATATATTGCAAGCTACAAAAGACGCAACAGAGGAGATTATATATAATTTAAAAGATAAAACTGACATAGTTTTTTTAGATGCATTAAATGGAATAAATACATTTGGAATAGAAAGTAGAAGTATTATAAAAGGTGATGACACATCATATGCGATATCATGTGCTTCAATACTTGCAAAAGTTACAAGGGATAGAATAATGAAAGAATATGATAAGATATATCCTGAATATGACTTTGCAAAACATAAAGGCTATGGAACAAAAGCACATTATGAAGCAATTTTTGAAAATGGAATAACTAAAATACATAGAAAAAGTTTTTTAAAAAATTTAGAAGATCATAAGAAAAAATAATAGGAGATACTATGAATATAATAGAAGTTATAGACAAAAAAGCAAAAGGAGAGAAAATAACACAAGAAGAGATTAACTTTTTTATTAATGGCTATACAAATAATGAAGTAAAAGATTATCAAGCAGCAGCACTTGTTATGGCAATTAAAATAAATGGTATGGAAGAAGATGAGGTATATTATCTAACTAAAGCTATGGTTGAAAGTGGTGAAACTTTAGATTTAAATGATATATCCGATGAAATATATGATAAGCACAGCACTGGTGGAGTAGGTGATAAGATAACTATTGCACTTATTCCAATAATGGCATCACTTGGATATAATGTGGCTAAAATGAGTGGAAGAGGATTAGGCTATACTGGAGGAACTGCAGATAAGTTTGCATCAATACCTAGTTTTGATATGTATATATCTGAAGAATATTTTAAAGAAAGCATTAAAAAAATAGGTGTAGCTATAATGACAACTAGCAAAAATTTAGTACCTGCTGATAAGAAAATATATGAGCTAAGAGATACTATTGCATGTACTGAGTCTATACCACTTATAGCATCTAGTATAATGAGTAAGAAGATTGCAGCAGGTGCAAACAATATCATATTAGATGTTACATATGGAAGCGGTGCATTTATGAAAACTAAAGAGATGGCAGAAAAACTAAAAGACGAAATGGAAAAATTAGGAAAAAATTATGGTTTAAATGTAGAAAGTGCAATAACTAATATGGATACACCTCTTGGATATAATGTCGGAAATAGTTTGGAAGTAAAAGAAGCAATAGACTACTTGTCTGGAAAAGAAAATGAAGAAGTTGAAAAAGTAATTTTAAAATTATTAAAAGGATTAGGCATAGATAAGGAAAAGTTAAGAGACGAGATTGAAAGCGGAAGAGCATATTTGAAATTTAAAGAACTAGTATCAAATCAAGGTGGTAATTTAGATGAGTTTATGAAAAAGTTTGATAAGCAAAATAATGAAGAAAACTCATATTCTGTATATTCTAAAAGTTCTGGAAAAGTTAAAAAACTTTCAGCAATAGAAATTGCAAAATCTGCATTTATTTTAGGAAGTGGAAGAAAAGAAAAAGAAGATGAAATTGACTATTTTTCAGGAGTAAGACTTCTTAAAAAAGAAGGTGATGAAGTTTTAGAAAATGAAAAAATAGCAGAAATATATATAGGTAATTATATGAAAGAAAAATTAGGAAATGACGAAGGAAAAATCAAAGAATTGATCGAAGAAAGCAAAAACCTAATATATTCATCATATGAGATATTATAGAAATAGTAGGGGTTTTGTGATATTATCTATATATGAAAACAATAGAAAAAAATAATGTATTTGAAGAAGAAATTAAAAATTCCAAGTTTATAACACAGATATTTAAAATATCTAGTATAGAAGAAGCAAATGAAATCCTTGCAAAAATTAGAAAAAAGTATTATGATGCTACACACAATTGTTATGCATACAAGGTAGGGGAATATGAAAAGGCAAGTGATGATGGGGAACCGCAAAAAACAGCAGGTTATCCAATACTAAATGCAATTAACTCATATAGTATAACAAATGTATTAATTGTAGTTACTAGATATTTTGGCGGAGTATTATTAGGCACAGGTGGACTTTCAAGAGCCTATGGAGGCGGAGCAAAGTCTGCAATACAAAAGTGTAAGATAATATCATATGAAGAAGGTTATTTAGTTAAAACAATAATAAATTATGAAAATGTAGATAAGTTAAATAATTTTCTAGAAAATAATAGTATTGAGATTAAAGAAACTAGATATCTAGAAGAAGTTATATACTATATATTTTTAAGAAAAAGTATGAAGAAAAAATATATATCATTTCTAGAAAAAATTACAAATAGCAAAATAATTGTATATGATAAAAAAATAGAAGAAAAAGATAAAGATAAAGAAACCATAGACAATTCTAAGAAATTATATGAAGAATTAGAAGAAATTATGGTTAGAAAGTATAATTAAAAGAGGTTAAATTGAATAGAGAGATGTATAGATCGGACATGTTAAGTCCAGAACCAAATGATTTTGTTGAAGAAAAAGAAGAAATAACTTTAAGACCTAAGACACTTAATGAATACATTGGTCAAACAGCAATAAAAGAAAAGATGAAAATATATATTGAGTCAGCTAAAAAGAGAGAATCAAGTCTTGACCATGTTCTATTATATGGAGCACCAGGTCTTGGTAAGACAACTCTTTCTAATATAATTGCAAATGAAATGAATGTACATATTAAAGTTACTTCAGGACCTGCAATTGAAAAGCCGGGAGACTTGGCAGCACTTTTAACAAATCTAAAAGAGAATGACATACTTTTTATTGATGAAATACATAGAATGAGTAAGTCAGTAGAAGAAATATTATACCCAGCATTAGAAGATTATTCACTTGATTTAATGATTGGAAAAGGAGCAAGTGCTAGATCAATTAGATTAGATCTACCACATTTTACATTAATTGGAGCTACTACAAGAGCAGGAATGCTTTCTACTCCTTTAAGAGATAGGTTTGGAATAGTAGAAAAACTTGCTACATACAATGCCGAAGAATTAGATATGATAATTAGAAGAAGTGCAGATATACTAGGAGTTACTATAGATAAGGATGCATCTAAAAGTATAGCACTAAGATCTAGAGGTACACCAAGAATTGCAAATAGATTACTTAAAAGAGTTGGAGATTATGCAACTGTTTTAAATAATTCAAATATAACAAATGATGTTGCGATGCATGCGTTATCAAAACTTGAAATAGATGATAATGGTTTAGATAACTTTGATAGGAAGATATTAAAAACAATTATTGATATATATAGTGGAGGGCCAGTAGGAATAGTTGCACTTTCTACAACACTTGGTGAAGAAAGAGACACTTTAGAGGATATATATGAACCATACTTATTGCAATTAGGATATATTGCACGAACACCTAAAGGAAGAATTGCAACACCTAAAGCATATGAGTATTTGGGGATAGATAATATAGAATAAAATGAAAATAGAATGGAAAAGTTATGTTAAATAAGATAAGTATATTAGATATGAATATATATAATGCTTTTTTTAATTCAGGTGACATAAAAACTGAAAAGATAATGAGAAGATTAACCTGGTTTGGAGAGCCAATTGTTGCTATAGTAATTGGTATAGTGCTTTTTATAGCAATATTAGTATACATAAAAAGTAAGGAGAATGATATATCAAATAATACATTAAAAATTAAAGATGTATTTGGAAATGATATTTCTATTAAAGATAATAATAATGCAATAGTAGATGGGGTCTTTGGTGAGAAAAAGATTACAATTGAAAAAATTATTAAAGAAAATATAACGTTTGTTTTATTAACAGTCATGACAACACAAATTATGACATATTTATTAAAAATCATAATTAGAAGGCAGAGACCAGAAGAAAATATTTTAAAAAATGCTCCATATGGTTATAGCTTTCCAAGTGGCCATACAAGTATAATATCAACTTATTGTGCATTACTTTCATATTACATCTCAAATTCAAAATTAAATACAATGCTTAAAGCAACATTAATCGTTATACTATTTTTATTTAGTATATTTGTTGGATTAAGTAGGATGTATTTAGGAGCACATTATATGTTTGATGTTATAATAGGATTAATAATTGGATGGGGAATTCCATTAATATTTATGAGTATATTTGATAAAAAGAAAAGAGATTAAGATGAAAAAAAAGAAAGTGTTTATGCATACATGTTGTGCACCATGTAGTGTATATTGTGTAGATTTACTAAGAAAAGAAGGTATTGAACCTGTTATATATTGGTATAATCCAAATATACATCCATATACAGAATATAGGAAGAGAAAAGAAACATTAGTAAATTATGCAGAAAGAATTAATGTAGAAACTATAATAGATGATGATTATGGTGTAATAGAATTTACAAATAATGTAATAAAAAAAAGTAATATAATAGATAGATGTTCAAAAGTATGTTATGAAATGAGATTAGAAAAAACAGCAAAAGAAGCAGCTAAAAGAGGATATGAATATTTCACAACAACACTTTTAGTTAGTCCATATCAAAATACAGAAAAGTTAATTGAAATAGGAAAAGCAAAAGCTAAAAAGTATGGTATAGAATTTTTAGTAAGAGATTTCAAAAGTGGTTTTAATGAAGGGCAAAAAAAAGCGAAAGAACTAGGATTATATATACAAAATTATTGTGGATGTGTATATTCAGAAGCAGAAAGATATAATAAGTTCAAGATAAAAAAAGTAAATATTGGAAAGATGCAAAGAAAAGATAATGTACCATACAAAGATTTAGAAGAAAAGGTTGTTGATTTATTAAAGGAATAGTCAACAAAATCAATTGACATAATATAGTAAAGCGTGGTATAATATATATATTGATAGTTAAAATAGTTTAACTATTATTCGCTCAAATAAAATTAAGATTTTATTTTATTACACGAAAGGATATTATATTATGACAGACTTTGCAGTAGATAGAAACGAAAAATTTTATGAAACAATTATAACTCTTTGTAGTTCGACTAATCTCACTAAGTATTGTATTGTGAAGAATCCAAGATTTGAAGCTAATCATTTTGAAGCTACATGTGTAGCTGAAATAATGGGCTATGAAGAGCAAGAAACACTTAAACCATTATATAAGTGGTGTGAAGAGTATGAGCTCATGATTGGAGGACAAGGACTTATTGAAGTTAAAGAATACAAAGGAGATATAGCAAAGTAATAGTAAAAAAGCATCTAATAGGTGCTTTTTTATTTTTATATTTTAATTGAATTAAGTTAATGATATGTATAAAATATTTAATATAGAAGTATATGATTGTACAAGGAGATAGATTATGAGTAACGCTATTTTTATTAGTATAAAACCAATACATGTAAATAGAATAATTGAAGGTTTAAAAGAATTTGAATATAGAAATTACATACCCAAAAAGAGCTTTGATACTATTTTTGTATATACTACAATACCAGTTACAAAATTACAGTATATTTTGAAAATCGACTATGTAGTAGAATATCCAGAAAAAATAACTATAGAAAGTCATAATGTAGAAGAATTTAATAATGGAAATTTAACAAAATATGCATATCATATATCGGAGATAGATGAATTAGATAATCCTATAGATTTAAAGAAATTAAAAACAGATTTTCTATTTTCACCTCCTCAAGCTTATGCTTATGATGAAAAATACAACAATCTTACAAAATATATAAAAAAAGCAAATAAAAAAAGGCTAAGATAATATATTAATATAAAAAACATATGATTTATGATATACTTTTAAATAATAGAAAAGAAGAAAATATTATTGAGATAGATAAAAGAAAAGGTGGAATATGGAAAAAAAGAAAGTATTACTAGTAGATGGAAATAGCATAATGTTTAGATCTTTTTATGCAATGATTAATTCACGCTTTACTGCGCCAGATGGAAGACCAACAAATGCAGTATATGGATTTTTGCAAACACTTTTAAGGATAATAGAGGAAGAAACACCAAACTACATTGGTATATCTTTTGATATGGCAGCACCTCTTAAAAGATTAGAAATATATGAAGATTACAAAGCAGGTAGAATGAAAATGCCTGAAGATCTTGCAGAACAAATGGTAATGATAAAAGAAATATTAAAAGATATGAATATACCAATATATGAAAAGGCAGGAGATGAAGCAGACGATATAAACGGAACAATTGCTAAAGCATTTTCTAAAAAAGGCTGTGAAGTTTGTATCCTTACTGGAGATAGAGATTATTTCCAATTAATAGATGAAAATATATTTGTTAAATATCCTAAAATTTTAAATAAGAAAACAGAATATATTGTATATAATGTGGAAAAAATAGAAGAAGAATATGGTGTTAGCCCTAAAAGCTTAATAGAAGTTAAAGGGTTAATGGGGGATTCATCAGATAATATACCAGGTATTGCAGGAGTTGGAGAAAAAACAGCGCTTAAATTAATAAAAGAATATGAAAGCATAGACGGTATTTATGAAAAAATAGAAAAAGAGGAAGATGATATAGCAAAAGGATTAAGGAAAAAGCTAATTGAAGGAAAAGATACTGCATATATGTCAAGAGAGCTAGGGGAGATAGTAACAGACCTTGATATTAAATATGATATAAAAGATATGGAATATATAACTTGGAAAAATGAAAATGTATACAATGCATTAAAAAAGTTAAATATATCTTCAATAATATCTAAATATGATTTAGAAAACTATAGTAGTGAAGATGAAGAATCTGAAAAACATGAAGATATAGAAGAAAATATAACATTAGAAAAACTAGCTAAAAAAATAAAAGAAAAAAATAGTAAAATAAATGAAAAGAACTTTGAAAAGTATTTAGAAAATAATGAAAATATAATAATATATAATCACAATGAGTCAAAAGAAAAATTCGAAAAAGAATTTTTGAAAAAGGCAAAAGAATCTAAGGAAGTATACGTTTCTTTTGTATATAATGAACTAAAAAGACCAAATAGGAACTTAGATGAAAAAGAAGCAGACTTAGAAGATAAAACAGCAGACATTGTATATAATTCTTTAAACGAAATTTTTGCTTCAAAAGATGTAGACTACATCATAGAAAAAACAAAGAAAAAGCTAGAAGAAGATCTACCAAAAGATAAAGAAAATAGCAAAGAATCAAAGAAAATCGAAAATGGAAAAGAAAAAGAATCAGAAAAAATATTAGAAATAAAAAACATATTAAAAGAATATATATCTAAAAATGATATTAAAGAAGATATTCATTTTGGAAAAATAGATGACAAGTGTAATGAAAGTATATCAAACGAAATTATACGATATATTAATGTTATGATAGAAGAGGGGAATAAGGTATATATATACACATATACGCCTGAAGAAATTAAAGACGTTTTAGAAAATGAAAATATACAAAAAATATCACATTGCTCTAAATCACATATAGTATATCTAAAAGAAAAAGGAATAGATTTTAAAGGATTAAAATTTGATACAGAAATAGCTGGATATATTTTAGATAGTAGTTTAAATAATTATACAATTGAAAATATATTTTTAAGAACATTCG
>CAUPPN010000034.1:0-9082 GCA_963513115.1 uncultured Eubacteriales bacterium
TTGTATCTATTCATTACTATTTTTTAATATTAAAAAAGGCTAGAATAATCTAACCTTTTTTCCTTATCTTTTCTTCTACAACAACTTTTCCAATTCTTTTATCTGGTCTCTTAACTTTGCCGCTTCTTCAAAATTTAAATCTTGTGCTGCTTCTACCATCCTATCTGTAAGCTTACCTATTAATTCATCAATATTATCTTCATCAGATATATTATATTTTGCCTTATCTTCAAATACTATGCTTGCTTTAATAATATCATGTATTCCTTTTTTAATAGTTGTAGGTGTAATACCATTTCTAATATTGTATTCTTCTTGTATCTTTCTTCTTCTGTTTGTTTCCTTAATTGCAACTTCCATAGATTTAGTTACTTCATCCGCATACATTATTACTGTACCATCTGAGTTCCTTGCAGCTCTTCCTATTGTTTGTAGAAGTGATCTTTCGCTTCTTAAAAATCCTTCTTTGTCTGCATCTAATATACCAACTAGTGTAACTTCAGGTATATCTAGTCCTTCTCTTAACAAGTTTATACCAACTAATACATCGAATACACCAAGTCTTAAATTTCTAATTATTTCTAATCTTTCCAGTGGTTTAACATCTGAATGCATATATTCAGCTTTTATTCCAATTTCTTTTAGGTATTTAGTTAAATCTTCTGCTTGTTTTTTAGTAAGGGTTGTAACTAGTGTTCTTTCCTTTTCTTCTTTTTCTGTTCTTTTAACTATTTCAGATATTAGATCATCAATTTGTCCATCTACAGGTTTTACTACAACTTTAGGATCAAGTAGTCCTGTAGGTCTAATTATTTGTTCTACCACATTGCCATCAGAATGCATTTTTTCGTAGTCTGCAGGTGTAGCTGACATAAAGATGCATTGATTAATTCTTCCTTCAAATTCTTCGAATTTAAGTGGCCTATTGTCAAACGCAGATGGTAATCTAAACCCATATTTAACTAATGATTCTTTTCTAGCCCTATCCCCATTATACATTGCTCTAACTTGTGGGATTGTTACATGTGATTCATCTACTACTAAAAGAAAGTCTTTAGGGAAATAGTTTAATAGTGTATATGGTGGTGATCCTGGTTTCCTACCAGATATATGTCTTGAGTAATTTTCTATACCACTACAAAATCCTGTTTCTTTAAGCATTTCCATATCAAAGTTAGTTCTTTCTTCTATTCTTTGTGCTTCAATCAACTTATTATTTTCTTTAAAATACCTTACTTGTTCTTCTTTTTCTTCTTCAATTGTTTGTATTGCTCTTTCTAGTTTTTCTTTTGATGTTACATAGTGTGAATTAGGGTATATCATAACATGGTTTCTTATCATTATCTTCTTACCTGTAAGTGGATTAATCTCATATATTGCATCTACTTCATCTCCAAAGTAGTCTACACGTATTGCAGATTCTTCTTTATTAGATGGATATATTTCAAGTACATCTCCTTTTGCTCTAAAAGTACCTCTTTTGAAGTCCACTTCATTTCTTGTATATTGCATTGAAACTAATTTTTTCATTACATCATCTCTTTTAAATTCCATTCCAGGTCTTAGTGATACAATCATATTCTCATAGTCTATTGGATCACCTAATCCATATATACATGATACTGATGCTACTATTATTACATTATCTGTTTCAAATAATGATGCTGTGGCAGAGTGTCTTAGTTTATCTATCTCATCATTTATACTTGCATCCTTTTCTATATATGTATCACTATGTGCAATATATGCTTCCGGTTGATAGTAATCATAGTATGATACAAAGTATTCTACTCTGTTATTTGGAAAAAATTCTTTAAACTCACTATATAATTGCCCTGCAAGTGTCTTATTGTGTGCAAGTATTAGTGTAGGCTTATTTGTATTTGCTATTACATTTGCTATAGTAAAAGTTTTACCTGTTCCTGTAGCTCCTAGTAATGTTTGAAATTTCTTTCCTTCTTTTATTCCTTTTGTTAAGTATTCAATTGCTTTAGGTTGGTCTCCTGTTGGCTTATAATTACTTTTTAATTTATACATATTTATCTCTTTCTATTTATCTTTCTTTCTATTTTTCTATTATATTATACTTTTCACTTTTTTTCTATTATTTTTATTCTTTCGTTTTGCCTATTTTGTTCGTATATTTTTTATAATTTTTTATATCTCACTTTTTCTGCTTACTGTTTTTATTCTCTTTTTTTGCTTCTCTTATCTTTTTCCATTATATATGTAAAAAGAGGTATTATTTTAATACCCCTTTTCTTATACATATTCATTCTTTTCTATTTGCTTTTTTAATTTCTTTTTGCCTTTTTTGTTCGTACTATTCTAGTATCCTTCTCATTGCCTCTTCGGTATCTTCTTTTGATGCAAATGCTGTTACTCTTACATAACCTTCACCTGCAGGTCCAAATCCTACTCCTGGTGTTGTTGCAACACCTTTTTCATTTAATAGATAATCAAAATATGACCAAGAATCATAACCTTCTGGAACTTTAAACCAAATATATGGTCCATCTATTCCACCTTGTGTTTTGATTCCTTTTTCATGTAATGCATCTAATATTATCTTACAATTTTCTCTGTAATATGCCATCTTTTCATCTATCTCTTTTTGACCTTCTGGAGTAAGTACAGATTCTGCTCCCCTTTGTGTTATATATGAACAACCATTTTGTGTTGTAGCATGGAATTTCTTCCATATCTTAAGTAGTTGTATTTTGTTTCCATCTTCATCTGTTACCATTAGCTCTTTAGGTACTATAGTATATGCACATCTAACTCCAGCAAATGATGCATCTTTAGAAAAGCTCCTAAATTCTACCGCAACTTCTCTTGCACCTTCTACTTCATAAATACTATGTGGAACATCATCTCTTGTTACAAATCTTTCATATGCTCCATCAAATAATATTACTGCATTATTTTCTTTTGCATAATCTATCCATTCTTTTAGTTCTGCTCTTGTCATTGCAACACCTGTTGGGTTGTTTGGACTGCATAGATATATAATGCCTACTCTACCTTCTGGTAATGGTGCCTTAAAGTCTGTTTCTTCACTTAGTGTTGAATAATCAATACCTTCAAATAATCCTTTTCCTTCATTATAATTTCCACTTCTTCCTGCCATTACATTTGTATCAACATACACAGGATATACTGGGTCTGTTACAGATATCTTAGTTTGCAAACTAAACATTAATTGAAACTTAGATATATCTTCATTAATGCCTTGTGATATTGTTACTTCGTCCATTGACATATCTACGCCTCTTTGTCTGTATCCAACTTCTGCCACTGCTTCTCTTAAGAATGTCTCTCCAAGTTCATTTCCATAACCTCTAAACTTTTCTACTGTTAGTAATTCATCAATTGCCTTTTTCATAGCATCTGCTGCAACTTTTGGTATTGGTCCTCTTGGTGATCCAATAGACAACTTAATTATTTTCTTCTCTGGGTGTTTTGCTTGTGCCTCTTCAATCTTTTCTGCTATTGTAGCAAAGAAATAGCTATCTTGTCCTTTCAAAAAATTGTGATTAATATACATTTTTTCCTCCTCGTTTACCATATAATTAATTAGTAAACCTTAATAATTTATTACATAAATTATTATAACATATTTTTGGTAATATTACAATTATGTAACCTTTAACCTGTACATATATATTACTATATCATTTTTATTTATGCAAATAATTTTATTTTCTCACATATTAATTCTTATATAATAAAAGGACACAAAATGTGTCCTTCTATCTTAAAAATATTCGATTACTATCTCACCTTCTTGCATTAACCTTAAGTTCTTTTATCATACCATAAGGTCCTAATCTAAAGTTTTTCCCACTAATAATGTATACATTATTTAGTCCATTTTCTTCCAGGTATTCTTTAAAGCTTTCTTTTACTCCATTATCACCATGGTTTAGATATATTGTTTTAATATTTTTAAACTGCTTTAAAAATTCACATATTTCATCTCTTTTTGCATGTGATGAAAATTCGCCTGTTGTCATTACTTCTGCTTCAAGTTTCCTTTCTACTCCCCCTATTTCAACTGTATCTGTACTATCTAATAACTTTCTTCCAAGTGTGTTTTCAGCACAATATGATGTGAAATATATTACTGTATCCTTATCTGATACAGTTTTTTCAATATATGTTTTAGCGGGTCCATTTGTTCCCATTCCAGATGTTGTAACTATTATAGGGTTAACAGTATTTAATACCTTTCCTCTATTTTCTTTAGTTACAAAATTAATATTTTCTGGTAAGAAGTCTTTCATATCTTCTCTTATTTCTTCATATTCTGGATATTCTCTTGTATAGCTATGTGAAAGTGGTCCATCATAGTATATTTTTGGTAGTGGATAAGCTCTTTGTATCTTTCCTAAATGATATAATATCTCTTGTGCCTTGTTTAATGCACATACAGGTATTAATATTCTTTTTTTACCAAATAAATTAACTATATCTTCTTTGAATTTAGATTCAACATCTGTACTATCACTTGCTCCATATGTTGATTCACATATAATTGTAAGTGGTAATTTTTTTATTCTTTCTGGTACTTCCTTATTATCAATAAAAGGATTATGAAATCCTAAGTCGCCAGTAAATAATAAATTAATACTATTTTCTAATGTTTCACATTTAATATTATCTGGTGCAGTTATTTCTATAAGTACCATTGCAGCACCTGGTATATGTGAATTTGGTATTAATGTTAAAAAGATATCTTCTGAAATTTCATTTTTTTCATAGTAATCAAGTGTTACAACTTGATCAATTGTTTGCATAACATCAGATATATTTGCAAAATACCTATATTCTGTATCTTGAGCATATTCATTTTGAACTTTTACTGTATCTGGTAAATTATACTTTAATATCTTTTTAGTAGTATTTGTTGTATAAATAGGGCCATTATATCCTGCCGCTACATATTTCATTAACATACCACAATGATCAATATGACCATGTGTAATGATAATTGCTTCAACTTTATCTAATTCATCTTTTGAAAGTTTTATCTCAAAGTTTTCCTTATCATTACCATCACCTTGTACTAATCCACAGTCAATCAAGTATAATTTTTGATTATACCAAAATTTAAACATACTTCCCGTTACTTGCTTACTGTAACATTGCAATTCGCCAAAAAATTCATTGTAACTAAACCTTCTGTAAGTCATCGTGTAATCATCTCCTATTTTTCACTTCATACATAATTATTAAACACCGTATGATCAAAGTTTTACTTCCAATTACATTTTAACACATTTTTAATTCTTTTTAAACACCTATTTGCATATATTATATATATATTTATTTTTCCTTTGCTTTTGATTTTCTTTTTTCATATAATTTTTCATATAAAAAGAGATAGTTATTAATTTACTATCTCTTTTTTTGTATATTAAATATAATTATTTTCTTAAGCTAGCATTTAAATTGTTTTCTAATGCTTTTAAAATATTTTCCATTTCCTTAGCTATCTCTTCTTCTTTCAAAGTTTTCTTCTTATCTCTAAATGTTATACTTATTGTTATACTTTTTCCTTCTATATTTTCTGCTTTATATATATCAAATAATTGTATATTTGATATCTTCTTTCCTGCTTTTCTTACTTCTTCTTCTATATCTTTGTATTCTATATTATCTGCAACAACTAAAGATAATTCTCTTGTAACTTCTGGATATTTAGAATTTTCTACAAGTTTTTGTTTCTTGCTTGCATATTTTTTAGCTTTTTCTAAATTAAGTTCTAAAATATATGCATCTTCTTTAATATCATAATTTTTAGCTATTTTAGGGTTTATCATTCCAAATGTTCCAATAATATCTTTTCCTACTTGTATATTTGCACATTGTCCTAAATGATATATATTATTTGTTTTTTCAGGTATTATATCATAGTTTCTTATTCCTATTCTTCTTAGCATTTTTTCAACATTGCTTTTAAATACATATATTGGCTTATGTATATATCCCATCTGGCTTCCTTCTTCTGTCATATTATTTTTAATTTTTGATGTGTATGCCATAGTTAAAAACTTTTCTTCTGTAGGTAATATTCCTTTTTTAATATTTTCTTTTCCTAAATATTTTTTACCAATTTCAAACAGTCTAAGATTCATATTTTTTCTAGATTCATTAAGTGATATTGTAGTTAACATTGAAGGAATAAGTGTTGTTCTCATTATTTCATAGTCTACTCCTAAACTGTTTACTACTTCAATTGAATTATTGATTTTTTCATCATCACTTTCTAATTTAGCTAATTCTTCTTTAGATATAAATCCATATTTAATTATTTGATTATATCCTAAGTCTACTAAAATATTTTTAATATCTTCTACTATTTTTCTTTCTTTTTCTTCATCTTTGTTTTTAATATATATATTAGGTAATGTTGCATTTAAATTATCATATCCATAAAATCTAATTACTTCTTCAGATAGGTCTTCTACCCTTTCAATATCACTCCTATATTTTGGAGCTCTTACCATATTGTTGTCTTCTGATATATCAAAATCTAGTTTCTTAAATATATCTAACATAAAATCTTTAGATATTTCTACACCTAATCTTTTACAAATCTTTTTATCATCTAATTTTACCCAATTATTTTCATATTTTTCACAAGTTACTATGTCTATTAATTCTTTTTTTAGTGTATTTTCTTTTGATTCTTCTATTGCATTTTCTTCTTTTAGTAATTCATATATCCTACATACTGCATATTCAGTAAATGTTATTGGTAATTTCTTTTCAAATCTTGCTAAACTATCTGATGATATTTGAAGTCTTCTTGCAGTATCTCTTAATGGTTTTCTTTCAAAATTTGCAATTTCAAATACTACATTTTTAGTGTCTTCTGTTATTCCTGAGTATTTTCCACCCATTATTCCAGCTAATGCTAAAACTTTTTTGCTATCTGCAATTACTACATCACCTGCTTTTAATTTAACTTCTGTATCATCTAATAGTTCTAATATTTCGCCTTCTTTTGCTTCTCTTATGCAGATATCTCCTTCTATTTTATCTAAGTCGAATGCGTGTATTGGTTGCCCTAGTTCTAATAATACATAGTTTGTTATATCAACTATGTTATTTTTAGATGCCATGTCATATACTGCAAGTTTTCTTATTATTTCTTCAGGACTTTTTTCAATTTTTATATTGTCTGCTCTAAATAGCATATACCTATTACATTTTTCTGTTTCTACCCTAACTTTTAATCCTTCTAAATTATCTACTTTTTTAAATTCATCAAATTTAGTGCTTAAATTTTCATTAAACTTTCTATCTAGTCCTACAGATAATTCTCTTGCAATTCCCATAACTCCTTGGCAATCTTGCCTATTTGGTGTTATTTCAAAGTCAAATACTATATCATTTAAATCTAGCGCTTCATATATATCTTCACCTATATGTTTTTCTAATTCCTTTGGTAATATTAGTATTCCTTCTTGCTTTTCTTGTCCTAGAAAGTTAGAAGGCAACCCTAATTCTTCAGTTGAGCACATCATTCCTTGTGACTCAACGCCTCTTAACTTACTAGTTTTTATATTAATTCCATTTGCAAGTTTTGCTCCATCGAGTGATACAGGAACTATTGCTCCTTCAAATACATTTTTAGCTGCTGTTATTATTTGTACATGTTTATCCTTTATATCCACATCACATATAACTAGAGAATCTGCATCTGGATGTTTTGTTATTTTAATTATTTTTCCAATTACTACACCTGTTACATCATATAGCATATCTACTGTTTCAACTTTTGTTCCAGTTAAAGTAAATGTTTCCTCTAATTCTTCTTTTGATTTATCATTGCATTTAACATATTCATTAAGCCATTTTAAGCTAGCTTTCATAATTTCCTTCTTTCTTACTTTTTAATTGTTCATATTTTAATTTTCATTTTAATTTTAATTTATTTCTTTTTATTTTACTTATTTCATTTTCCCTTTTTTCTTTTAATTATATTATTTGAATTGATTTAAAAATCTTACATCATTTTCATAAAGTAGTCTCATATCCTCTATACCATATTTTGCCATTGCTATTCTTTCCATTCCACAACCAAATGCGAAACCAGAATATTTTTCTGAGTCAATACCACAGTTTTCTAACACTTTAGGGTGTACCATTCCACATCCTAATAATTCTATATATCCTTCACCCTTACATACAGAGCATCCTTTTCCATGGCATACAAAACATGAAACATCAACTTCTGCAGAAGGCTCTGTATATGGAAAGTGATGTGGTCTAAATCTTAATTTAGTATCTTCACCTAATGCTTTTTTAACAAAAACTTCTAGTGTTCCTTTCAAATCTGACATTGTAATATTTTCTCCAATTACTAAACCTTCCATTTGATGGAATACAGGAGAATGTGTCTTGTCTACAGAATCTGATCTATACACTTTTCCTGGGCATATCATTTTAATATTTCCATTATTTAATTTAGTTTTAGCTTCTTCTAGCATTTTTCTAATTTGAATTGATGAAGTTTGACTTCTTAAAACCATGTCTTCAGATATATAGAAAGTATCTTGAAGTTCTCTTGCTGGATGGTCTTTAGGCGTATTTAGCATATCAAATATATATTCAGTATATTCGATTTCTGGTCCATCTTTAATTTCATATCCCATCTCTTTGAATATAGTTATTTGCTCTTCAATTATTTTTTCAATTGGATGTATTGATCCAATATTATCTTCAACTGGAAGTGTAATATCAATTTTTTCATTTTCAAATCTGCTATTTAATATTTCATTTTCTATTTCTTTTAATCTTTTAGCTACTATTTTTTCAACTTCTTCTTTTGCAATATTAATCTTGCTTCCAACTTCTTTTCTTTTTTCTTTTGCTATATCTTTCATTTCTTTTAAAAGAGCATTAATATTACCTTTTTTTCCAATATATTTACTTTTTACTTCATTCAATTCTGGAATTGTTTTAACTTTCGCTATCTCATCTTTTGCAATTTCCATTAATTTTGTTGCTTCATCTGTTATATTCATAATTTCTCCTATTTCTTCTGCCGAAATTGTTCGTATTAATTATT
>CAUPPN010000035.1:0-9034 GCA_963513115.1 uncultured Eubacteriales bacterium
TTCTTTTTTTTCTTTTTCTTCTTCTAATTCTAAAAGCTTGTAGTATAATTCTTCCTTATTATATTTAGAATATCCTTTCATCTTATTTTTCTTTGCAATTTCTTTTAATTCTGCAATTGACATTTCCATACTTATATTCATTTATTCCTCCTACTGTTTTAATATGACTATACTATTATATTATTATATATATTATTTGCATCATTTTTTCTATGTTTTTTTAAATTATCTAATAATTTAACACATTCTATATTATATATCATTACTATATTTGTTTTTATAATTTTTATCACATATATTATTTATCAGAATAATATATAAAAAATACACGAGAAAAATCAATATATTAAAAAAGAGAGTAAAGCTAAGCTTTACTCTTTTTATCAGTATTTTAATGACTTCATACTATATGTTTAGATTGATTATTTCATTTTTTTAGCATTTATTATATATGCTGCACCTGATACTAAAGTAAATACTATAGATCCTGTAATTGGTAATACTTCAGCACCTGCGTGTGGTATTTTACTAGGTTTTACTTCAGATTTAGGTTGTTGAACCTTTATTTCTTTTTCTTGAACTTTTGGTTGTTCTTCTTTTGATTGTTTTGGTTGTTCTGGTTGTTTTGGTTCTTCTTTTGGTTCATCTTTTTTAGGCTTTTTAACAACTATTTCATATTCTCTTTTTGTTGTTTTTGTATCTTTAGTTGTTTTTTCAGTTGTTGTTTTACAATTTGTTGTACATCCTTCTTCTTTTTTGTCTGTGCTTTTATTGTCATTTTTGTTTTCATTTTTGTTATCATTTTTATTTGTGTTATTATTTTCATTTTTGTTATCATTTTTATTGTCATTATTTTTTGTATTATTATTTTCTGTTGTTTCTTTTTTAGGCTTTTTAACAACTATTTCATATTCTCTTTCAGTTGTTGTTTTACAATTTGTTGTACATCCTTCTTCTTTTTTATCTTCTGCTAAAAATGTATTATTACTTCCTTTAATATTGTTATATGCAACTTTGTTATTTGCTATTGTTAGATTTACCATTGCTACTATTGTAGCCACTGCTAATATAGTTAAAGACATTATATTTTTTATTTTATTATTTTTCATAATTATCTCCTTTTATTTTAATTCTTACGAATATATTTTTTTAATATTTATTTAACGATTATGTAATAATTATAACATGTTTTATGTAAAGTTGCAAGTTTTTTATAAATATTTTTTACTATTTTCTAAAACTTTTTCATTCAACTATATTGCAATAAATCGCCATTTTATCTTTTGTAGCTACATATTCAATTAATGTTTTATTAATCTTCATCATCAAACTTAAGTACAGATAAAAATGCTTCTTGTGGAACTTCAACATTACCTATTTGTTTCATCTTCTTCTTACCACGTTTTTGTTTTTCAAGTAACTTTTTCTTTCTTGAAATATCTCCACCATAACATTTAGCGAGTACATCTTTTCTTACCGCTCTTACTGTTTCTCTTGCGATAATTGATCCACCAATTTTTGCCTGTATTGGTACTTCAAACTGTTGTCTTGGTATTTCTTTTTTAAGTTTTTCTGCCATTTTTCTACCACGTGAATAGCTATTTTCCTTATGTACAATAAATGATAGGGCATCTAACTGCTCTCCATTTATGAACATATCAAGTTTTACTAAGTCAGATCTTCTATACTCTTTAAGTTCATAATCTACTGATGCATATCCTTTTGTTTTAGATTTAATGTAATCAAAGAAATCATATATTATTTCATTTAAAGGCATCTCATATTGTACATCAACTCTGCTTTGATCAATATATGTAAGTCCAATATATGTTCCTCTTCTTTCTTCACATACTTCCATTACATTACCAATATATTCTTTTGGTACATATATATTTGTAGTTACTATTGGTTCTTTCATATAATCAATTTCTTCAGGTGTAGGTAAATCTGCCGGGTTATATATTGAAAACATCTCACCATTTCTCTTATATACTTCGTATATAACAGATGGTGCTGTAGTAATTATTGATATGTCATATTCTCTTTCTATTCTTTCAATAATTATTTCTAAGTGTAGTAATCCTAAAAATCCACATCTAAAACCAAATCCTAATGCCTTTGATGTTTCAGGTTCAAAATTAAATGCAGCATCATTTAGTTTAAGTTTTTCCAAAGCATCCTTAAGTGGTATATAGTCTTTTCCATCTACCGGAAACATTCCACAATATACCATACTTTTTGCTTCCTTATATCCAGGTAGTGCTTCTTTTGCCCTATTATGTTTAAGTGTTATAGTATCACCTACTCTTATGTCTTTTGCAGTTTTTACACTTGCCGCTATATATCCAACTTCTCCTGCTTTGATTTTCTTTTTAGGTTCTTTTTCATTTCCTAAAAGATAACCAACTTCAGTAACAATAAATGACTTTCCACCTTTCATGAAAAGTATTTCATCACATTCTGATACTTCACCATCAAATACTCTAACATGTGATATTACTCCTTTGTAGTTATCATATTCTGAATCAAATATTAAAGCTTTAAGTGGCTCTTTGCTATCCCCTATAGGTGCTGGTATTTCTTCTACTATCTTTTCTAATACCTTTTCAACATTTAATCCTGTTTTAGCAGAAATACATGGTGCATCTGATGTATCTAATCCGATTACTTCTTCTATTTCTTCTTTTATTTCATCAACTCTTGCATTGGGTAAATCTACCTTGTTTAATACAGGTATTATTTCTAAATCATTTTCTAATGCTAAATACACATTTGCAAGCGTTTGTGCTTCTACTCCCTGTGTTGCATCAACTACAAGTATTGCACCTTCACATGCAGCTAAACTCCTAGATACCTCATAGTTAAAATCAACATGACCTGGTGTATCTATTAAATTTAATATATATTCTTTTCCATTATAATTATATGTCATCCTAATTGCTTGTGACTTTACTGTTATTCCTCTTTCTTGTTCTATTTCCATATTATCTAGAACTTGAGATTTCATTTTTCTTTTTTCTACAGTTCCTGTATATTCTATTAACCTATCTGCAAGTGTTGACTTACCGTGATCAATATGTGCAATTATACTAAAGTTTCTAATATTTTCCATTTTAGCCTTTCAATATTATATTATTTTTCTTTTACTTTTACTTTTTCTTTTACTATTTTTTATTATTCTTTATTCTTATATTATTGTATTCATTTTAACAAATTAATGTATATCTTTCAATAAAGTTATTTTACACTTGTTTCATAGATAGTGATATCTTTTCTTGCTTATCTTCTTTTGATATAACCTTTACTTCTACTACATCACCTACTGAAACAATTTCATTTGGATCTTTTACATATTTTTTACTAAGTTCTGAAATATGTACTAATCCATCATTATGAAGTCCTATATCTACAAATGCTCCAAATGCAGTTACATTCCTTACTGTTCCTTTTAATACATCCCCTATTTTGATATCTTCAAATTTTAATATATCTTCTCTTAATATTGGTTTTGGAAGGTCTTCTCTAATATCTCTTCCAGGTCTTAGTATTTCTGTTATTATATCTTTAATAACTATATCTGATGTTTCAGATAATATCTTACTTTTTTCTTTTAGCTTTTCTATAGTTATTTCATTTAATCTTTTATCTATCTTTTCTTTCTTTTTAAGGTCTAATATATCTTCTTCTTTTGCATCTACTGCATTTAATATTTCTTCTGCAATATTATATGTTTCAGGATGTATACCTGTTATATCAAATGCATTTTTGCTTTCATATATTCTCATAAATCCTACTGCCTGCCTATAGCTGTTTTCGCCTATTCCTGTAACTTCTAATAATTCTTGTCTTGTATTATATCTTCCATTTTTTTCTCTATATTTAACTATATTTTTAGCTTGTCTCTTACTTAATCCTGATACATATGAAAGCAGTGAAAATGTTGCAGTATTTAAGTTTACTCCTACCTTGTTTACTGTATCTTGTGTAATATTATCTAATTTTTCTACAAGTCTTTTTTGGTTAACATCATGTTGGTATTGTCCTACACCTATTGATTTTGGATCAATTTTAACAAGTTCTGAAAGTGGATCTTGAAGTCTTCTTGCAATAGATATTGCTCCACTTATACTTACATCAGTATCAGGAAATTCTTCTTTTGCTATTTTAGATGCAGAATATACTGAAGCACCAGCTTCACTTACTATAATATATTTTGTATCTGTTCCTTTTATCATATCAGATATTAATTTTTCGCTTTCTCTAGATGCTGTACCATTTCCAATTGCTATAATATCTATATCATGTTTTTTAACTAATTTTGCTACTTTTTCCATACCAGTTTTAACATCATCATTTGGCATAGTAACATGTACTATTAGTTCATCAGTAAACTTTCCTGTTTTGTCTATTGTAGCTATCTTACATCCATTTCTAAATCCTGGATCAAACCCTAATATGCTTACATTTTTTATAGGTGGAGTAAGTAGTAATTGTTTTAGGTTATTTCCAAATATGTCAATTGCTACTTCATCTGATTCCTCTTTTTTTATCTGTCTTATTTCTCTTTCAACAGATGATTTAATTAATCTTTTGAAAGAATCTTCAATTATTTCATCATATATCTCTTTTTGTCTTATATTATTTTCTTTAAGTATCCCGTCTTTTATTAACACATTTCTAATTATATTATATATTTTTTCTTCGTCTATTAGAAATGATACTGTAAGTATCTTTTCGTTTTCACCTCTTGTTATAGCAAGATATCTATGGCTTGGTATATTACTTGTTTTTTCTTTAAAGTCATAATATATAGTATATATTCCATTTTCATCTAATACTTCATCTTCTTTTTCTTTTTTCTTAACTGATGTTATTTCAGAGTTTTTAAAATATTCATCTCTAATATTTTTTCTTACCCTGCTATTATCTGATATTTCTTCTGCTAATATATCTTTAGCACCTGCTATTGCATCTTCTATACTTTCTACTTCTTCATTTAAATATTTTGAAGCTATTTCCTCTATCTTTTTTACATTACCTAATCGTATTTCATCTGCAAGTCCATCTAATCCTTTTCTTTTAGCTTCTGTTGCCCTAGTTTTCTTTTTTTGTTTAAATGGCCTATATATATCTTCAACTTCTGTATTTGTTTTAGATGCTACTAATAATTCTTTTAACTTATCATCTAACTTACCCTGCTCTTTAATTATTCTTGCAACTTCTTCTTTTCTTTCAATTAAGTTAGTTTGATAATTTAATACTTCTTCAAATGTTCTTAGTTTTTCATCATCCATACTTTCTGTTTTTTCTTTCCTATATCTTGCAATAAAAGGTATGGTATTTCCTTCATCTATCATATCTATTATATTTTTAACTATATATGGTTTTATTTTAGTAATTTTTATTATTTCTTTTTGTATATCTATTCCCAATATATTTTCTATATCTTCTATATTCTTATTTTTCACTTTATTTTCTGTATTTTCTTTGCTATCTTTGTTTTCTTCTTCTTTTTTTATTTCTTTTTTCTTAGTTTCTATATTTTCTTTTTTTGTTTGCTTTTCCTCGAATTTAATTCCTTCTGCTTCTAATTGCTTTTTTAAATCTTCTAAATTTTTTATTGACATCTTCACTTCCTTTTATTCTGTAATATTAATATTATAACATATATTAACAATTTTTTAATTAATTTAATTAGTATTTAATTATTTTTTCTTTTAGTATTTTTTATGCTTTTTTGCTTTTCTTTTAACACTTCATAATATTATTTCATATATTGCCTTTCTAGATTTTTTATTATATTTCTTATTATATTACCCATTATATTTTTTACCAATTTTTTTAATTCCTAAAAAAAGAGATAGCTATTGCTATCTCTTTTCTAAAATTTTACTATAATTTTAATTATTTGAAAATATTTTCCTTTCCTTTTGTTATAATATTTTAAACTATTTATTGTATCCCATCTTCTTAAGTGCAAAATATATAATTGCGTTATCTACAATATTATCTGCTTGTTTAACAATTTTTTGTTTTACTATTTTTCTATTGCCTTCTTCAATATTAAATGATATTCGCTTTTCTATTTCAATCATAGATTTGCTTACCTTTGCATTACCATATCTAGGGCTGTCTATAGATATCCCTACCATTTCACCTTTAAAAAATCTTTGAGAAATTCTTCTGTCTGGAAAATATAATAGGTCTTTTCTGACCATATCTAATAGTCCTTTTTTGTAATTACCATATTCTTTAAAAATTTTATCTAGCATAACATCACTAAAATGTACATGTTGCTTTTCTCCATTAATAGTAATATTATTTGTTTCATAGTCAATTACTACTTCCGTATAAGGATAGTACATAACTATTTGTTTGAGTTCCCCATATTCTTCTTTAAAACATGGTATATAATCTCTTCTTCCATTAGAAAAACTTTTTAAATCTTCATAAACCCTATGAAGTATCGCTGCATCTTTAGATGAAATATTTTGTCTATCCATTCCTTTACTCATATTTGTCTTCCTTTTTGCTGCTTCCATATTAACACCTCTTTAATATTTTCAAATTCTTTAAAGCTATAGTAATAGCTTAAAATAATATAAATTAAATATACTTTACATAATTTATTATACTATTAATAGCATTTTCTGTCAAATTCATACCAAAAACCTATTGACAAACAAAGTTATAGGTATTATAATTTATATTATAGTTATGGGTCAGTAGCTCAGCTGGATAGAGCACAGGCCTTCTAAGCCTGGGGTCAGGGGTTCGAATCCCTTCTGGCTCACCACATAACCAATTCTCTCAAGCATTGATATATATAGACTTTAGAAAAGTGGAGAGTAATTTGGAGAGTAACTAGAAAGTTTATAGCATATTTATTTAATACTTATAACTAATTTAAAGATAAAAAAAGACGCCTAAATATTGGCGCCTTTTTTTGTTGTTTAAATTAATATATTCCATATTTATTTCTTTTAGAATTGTACATATTAAAAGTTTCTTTTATATCTTTTATCTTACAACTATTATATCTGCATACATTCCAATCTCTTCATAATTATCTAGCCTTGAAGTCCTTATAATTTTACTTTTTTTCTTTATATATAATTACTGCTATGTACTCTTTAATTTTCTACTTCAACTTTTTTATCTCCAATATTTTCTTTTATATTTATATAGCTGCAACCAGTAATTTTAATATTAAATATATTTTTCTTTCTAATTTCATTTAACCACCTACATTATTTATAGTATTTTTATTTAAATAATTTTTTCCATAGTGGATTTTCCTTTTCAAAAATTTCTATTTCTTCTTCTGTCATATTATCCGGATAATCATTATATAGATTATATATTTTCTTGCAATCAAAGCTTATATACATTCCTCCATATTCTTCCTCTTCTGGTATTACATCCCATATTTTGCTTTCTGCATCTTCTTTTACAAAGCTTCTAAATCCTTTTATATTGCATATTTTCCCAATCAATTCTTTTTCTTTATTTTTCTTTTTACTTTTTTTATTTTTCATTAATGCTCCTTTAATTGCTTTTTAGTTTAGGTATATATATCCTAATAAATTCTTTGTGATTATATAACGATTCTATATAAATTAATGTGCAAGTTACTTTAATTTTTCATTTATACTTACACATTTTAACTTTGTATTTCTTGGTAATAATTATCTTATGTTCAATCATATCGTTATTTGAATCCATAACCACTATTTTTATTAAACTATTATTTAACTATAATATATTATATTTTTCCAGTATCTCTCTAAATTCTTCATCTACTTTTTCAACGCATCCCTTAATATATAGCATATCACCATACTCTAATTATTCTGCAAATTCATCTAATTCAAGCATTAATTTTGTAGGGAATTCATCTTCTTTTGCGTCCCATGGAATAGATGATTGTAATTCATAATAGAAATCAACTTTTTCTTCATTAGCAAAATATTTGTAGCAATGATTAAAATATTGTCTTATAAATTCTATATACTCCTTATAGCCACTGTCCTTAGTTATTATTTTTTCCAATTTCTCATATGTATTATATTTCATATATTTATCTCCCCTTAATATACATATAACACTTGCAAGTATTTTAGTAAATAGATACTTAAAGTTTCTTTTATATATTTTAGTAATTCTAGTTTAATATATATCTGCTTTTTTACTCATTTAAGTCATATATATACTTAAAAAAGACCCATATATAGGTCTTCTTCTTAAATAATATTATTTATTTTTTAATTTTTTAATTCTAATTTCTAGATTTTGTATACATTACTCCAGCAACTACTGAAAGTACTGCTATTGCATAAAAAGCAGTTAAGCTTGCTCCAGCATGTGGTAAATTATCTGCTTTTTCTTTTTCATCTTCTTTTGCTTTATTCTCAGATAATATAGTTGTACTTCCACTTGTTTGACCTGCAGGTTGTTCTACTATTCCTGATTGTGTTGTAGGTTGTGTTGTAGTTCTAGTTATTGAAGATGAAGATGATGGTTGTAAATTATTTTGTGTTTGTAATGAACTATCAACTCCTTGACCATTTATTGCCAAAGGAGTACTTGCATATGACATTGTTCCTAGTGCTAACAATGCTACTAATATTATTGAAACTTTTTTAAATATATTTTTCATAAGTCACTCTCTTTCTTTTCAATTTCTTTTTTTCTTATTTACTATATATTTAATATATCATCTTAAATTTATGTATTCAATTTTTTTGTATTAATTGTAATTTTTTTAACTTAAATTTAATATTATTTTATATACTAAATAATTACTTTTTTATCTTTTTTATTTTTTTCATTTTCCTATTTTTTCACTTTTTTATTACTATATCTTATAACTAACAGTTAAACCATCAGCTATATCAACAAGTTCTGTTTTAAAATCTGTTTTTTCATTTATATAATCTAAAAATTCATGAATATTCCTATATATTGTTCTATGCTTTTTAGGTACTTCTTCTTCATCTTTAGATATTAAACCTGACATATATATATTATCACA
>CAUPPN010000036.1:0-8971 GCA_963513115.1 uncultured Eubacteriales bacterium
CTAATATATCATATAGCTTTCTATCTATTGTATTAGAAATAGATGTAGGCCTTTGTATGTAATAATATAATGGTTCATTTACTACTCCGATACTTTTTATACTTGGTAACAACTTATATGTAAATAATATGTCTTCATAGCACATATCTTTTACAAAAGGCTTTTTGCTTAGTAGGTCCTTTCTAATTATTTTATTATGCACTGCTATATACATTGTTTTGTATAATATTTTCTTATATTCCGTTTCCATATATTGGATAGATTCAGAAACACCATTTTTAACTAATACATCTTTTCTTGGATAACTCATAAAAAGATCACATACTACCATGTCGTATGGGAAATCATTTACAAGTTCCATCATCTTAAAATACATATCTTCTTTTATATAGTCATCTGAATCAAAAAATGCTATATAATCTCCACTTGCATGTTTTAATCCTTCATTTCTTGCACCAGATAATCCCCTATTATTAATTTTTATATACACAATCTTATCAGGATATTTCCTTACATATTTTGCAATTATACTTTCTGATGAATCAGTACTTCCATCATTTACAATTATTAACTCATAATTTTCATATGTTTGTGTAAGCATACTATCTAAACATTTATCTAAGTAATCTTCTACATTGTATACTGGCAATATAATACTTAGTTTCTTTTCTTGCATTTATTGCTCCTTATTTACATTATTTTTTAATCATTTACATATATTATATACATATATACATCTTTTTACAATTATTTTTTAATTTAAAATAACTACAAAAATAATTAATAAAAGTAGCAAAGATTAATCCTCACTACTTCTATATTTATTATTATATTTTTATTTTTATATATTAATGTATTTGGTTTTAACTTTTTCTTGTTCTTTTTCTTGTTTTAATTTATCTTCTTTAATATTTTCTTGTTCTTTTTCTAATTCTATTTTTTGCTTTTCTTTTTCTTTTAATTGTTTTTCTCTAGCTTTTTCTAAATTATCTATAAGCATTAATAATCTGTCTACATCTTTACCTTGGTTTTCATAATTTGAACCTTTATTATTTTTAATGTCATTTTTTTGCTGTATTATTGAATTTTCAATCATCTCAATATTTTCTAAGTCTTCTATTTCTAGGTATACAGCACTTTCTCCAAATAGGTTTGTAACTGCTTGTAATAGGTTATCCCCTATTGCAACTCTATTTCCGTTAGATACTATAACTTTTCTTAGTACTGGTGCTGTCTTTTCATTTATATATGTTTGATATACTGGTTCTACATATAGTAATGAATTTTTTATTGGGATTATTATTGAATCACTAGTAATTTCTGTACCTAATTTTTCAATTTCTTTTATTTGCTCTTGTACATTTTTATCTTGCTTAATTTCACCTCTAATATTGCTTATACTCATTGATATATCATTTTTACTAAATCTATATAGTGTCAAATTATTTTTACCATCAATATTTTCACCCATTATATATGCATTTGTATTTTTCCTATTAGCTAGTGTAAACATTGCAAATCTTCCAACTTTTCTATTTCCATCATTATCTTTAAGTATTGTGTATATACTATAATTACTTTGCATATATTTTATTTTATCTAACTCATCATCATTATATATCTTTGATAATTCCCAAATATCATCACCTTTAAATATTTGATCTACAGATATTCCATGATATGTAGATATTACTCTTGATTGTATATCAAATAGGAATGTTGGATATACCATTTGTTTTTTTATTGTATCATCTAATTTATCATAATCATTAAATAATTTAGGATATGTATTTACATATGTAGTTGCAATTGGATCATCTCTATCTACTATATAATATTTCATTTCTCCATCATATGCATCAATTACAACTTTTATAGAATTTCTAATATAGTTAATTCTCTCTACTCCACCATTTTTACCAGGTATTGCAATCTTTTGTGAATAAGGATATGCATTTGTAGTTGTATATGCATCAATTACCCATTTTAATTTTCCATCTTTTGCTATTACCATATATGGATTTTTATCATATTTTAATCCAGGTATAGCAGTTTTAGCTCTGGCAATTATTTGTCTATTTATTAATACCTTACTATCTTTAGTATATTCTCCACTAAGTAGTTCAAAGTCTCTATTAACTAGTGCATATGCAAGTCTTTGAATTGTATTTAATCTTATTCCACCTTTTCCTTCATAATTATTTTCAGATGTTTCTAAAAGTGAAATTGGATAATCTAATTCCTTACCTTGACTAGAATTAGTTATTACATCATTTGTTGTATTTTGTCCATAATATATTCTAGGTTGTGTAACTTTTATACCATTATATTCTTGATTTTCAAATCCTTCAGATAGCTTTAAAATTCTATTATTTGCAGATATCTTACTTGCATCTATAACCTCTCCAAAATTACCATGTGTATACCTATATTTTTTATCTGCTTCTGTCTTATCTTTTTTAAGATCTATTTCTCTTGCCGCTAAATATTTAAGCCCATCTGTATTATTGTGTAATACAGCTAAATTATAGTCATAAAAATCTTCATATGCTTTTTCTCTTTTTAATGATTCGATTACAGTTCTATCTGTAACTATAGGGGCATCTTCTAATATCTTATTATTTTGTTTAACATCTTCTAGTGTTAATTTTTTGGCATCTCCTATATCTTTCTTATCATAATTTAACTTGTATGCTACTTTTGTAGCTTCAATATTATTATTTATATATTTTTCTTCTTTTTCTCTTTCACCAATCTTACCTATTGTATTATCTGTTATTAGAAGAACAAATCCCATAAGTACTATTGTTATTGGCACAATAACTACAGCTTTTATTATTTCTTTGTTTTCTAATTTTTTAAATCCTTTAACAAATTTAATTAATGAATATATCATTGCTACAGTAAGTAGTCTTGATAGCCATAGTCTTACATTTACATCTATAAAGCCTGCTCCTGTTAGATATCTTCCAGATATTCCATGTCTTTTTACCATATCTGATGATAATATATCTGGTCTTAATAGTGCATTATATATTATTAAGAATATAGCAAAAAATGTTGCTATTCTAAGTATTATTTTTATAAACCTACTATTTTTAAATTCTTCTGTTGTAAGTCCGCCTATATGATTATTTATAACTATCATATTATATATTGTTACATATATTATTAATGCAACTAAATATATTAATACAACCTTAATTATATTTTTAACAATAGGTAGTGCTATTATTAAATAACTATAATCCAAATTATATATTGGATCTTTTGTTCCAAACCAACCCATATTAAATAATGTAAGCATTTGACCTGCTAAAAAGTTTTGCACAAAGTAACCTGCAATTGTTGAAAGCACTAATGCACTTGATTTATTAATAAATCTTGGCATCTCCTTATTATTCTTATCATAAAATTCTTTAATACCTTTTTTAATTGAATTATTAACAAGTACTATAACTATATATGATATTAAAAATGTTACTGCAAATATACATACTCTTTCAAGTACATTTTTATGATATACAGTTTCAAATTCTTTTCCTAATTCTTTAAATTTAATCAAATTACCACTATATGATATATATGCAATTAGTAACACTATTGCTGATATTATTGTGGTGAATATTGTTCTTTTCTTATCTATTTTCATAATAACTCCTATGATATAACTGCTCTTACAAAATCTTCTGCATCAAACTTCTTTAAGTCATCTTGCTTTTCTCCTACGCCAATATATTTTACTGGTATTTTAGTAGAATCTGCAATTCCAATTATTACTCCACCTTTAGATGTTCCGTCTAATTTTGTAAGAATATATCCTGTAATATTTGTAACTTCAGAAAATGCTTTTGATTGTTCAATAGCATTTTGTCCTGTTGTTCCATCTAATACTAAATATGTTTCTTTTAAAATTTCATCTTTCATAACTTTATCTATTGTATTATTTATTTTACCTAATTCTGCCATAAGATTTTTCTTATTGTGTAATCTTCCAGCAGTATCAATTATTATTATATCATATTTTTCATTTTTTGCACCCTCTAGTGCTCTATGTACTACAGAAGATGGATCTTCGCCTTCTTTTGCATCTGAGATATTAACTCCTACCCTGTTTGCCCATTCAGTTATTTGCTCTACAGCTGCTGCTCTAAATGTATCTGCAGGAACAAGTAATACTTTTTTTCCTTCATTTTTGTAATTATTTGCAAGTTTTGCAATTGATGTAGTTTTACCTACACCATTTACTCCAATTACCAAAATACACTTAGTTAAGTTGTTTTCTTCTATTTTCTTTTCCTTTTCAAGTTCTTTTTCTCTATCTTCTACATCAATTGTTTCAATTAATATACTTACTAGTTCATCTTTTACTTCATCTACTTCTTTTAAATTTTTAAGTTTTATATTTTTTCTTAAAGTATTAACAATTTTTAGTGAAGTTTGCATTCCTACATCAGATATAATTAAAGTTTCTTCTAGTTCTTCTAATAATTCTTCATCTACTTTTCTAAAATTAGCAAAAACTTTATTAACATTATTTCCTAATTTTTCACTTGTTTTTTTAAGTCCTCTTTTTATACTATCAAATATTCCCATAAATGTTTCCTTAAATTATTCCATATTTTATTTTAATTAATTCAACTATAGCATATGTCATATTACTTACACTAACAATATTTGGTGTATATTCTTCTACTGCTTTTTTATCAAAACCAATTTGTACATATGCCGCTAGTTTTTCTTCTTCTGTAAATTGTTTTCTTTCATTAATGATTACTATCATTTTCTTTAAATCATCTACTGTTATTTTTCCATCAAATGTAATATCGCCTTTTCTAATAATTGTATATTTCTTTCCATTAAATTCAATTACATTTCCAGTAGAAAGTGCTTTTATTATATTTTTTTCTGCTTTTTTAATTTCTTCTTTTTGTGTCTTTTCTTTTTCATTTGATATTTCTTCTGTAACTTCTTCTATTTTTAATACATTACTATTTTCTTTGCTATCATCTAATTTTTTAACTTCAGTTGGATTTAATATAGTTTTTTCTACTTCATTTGTTTTTAAGTTATTTGCTTTTTCTTTATTTTCTTTGTTTTCTGTATTTGTTATATTTGATGCATTTTCTATCTCTTTTGTTTTTGCATCTTTTGCATCAATTACATTAGTCTCTGCTAAGTTTCTTTTTTCACCTTTTAATATTTTAACATCTTCTTCTAAGTCTATTTTCTTTGTTAAATCATTTTTGTCATATACTGATATTTTTTCATAATTTGATAGTGCAAATAATTTTTGATCTATCTTCCAGTCAAAATATATGTACTTGTCATCGTATCTTCCTAGTCCTTCATTTTTTCCTTCAAAAACTAATCCTTCTGTCTCTGATTTTTCTATTTTAGTTTTTTCTGGTTGTAATGGTTTATCAAACTTAGGCTTTTCTTTATTTGGTATTCCATTTAATTTTATATAGCTAAATAGATTTTTTTCTTCTTGTGTTTTCTTAATATATCCAATATTTCCTTCAAATGATATCTTATAATTTCCATCATTTTCTTTTTCAAGAATTAATATTTCCACATTTTCTGGTATCTTTGTTATAAATTCTTTGCTATCTCTATCTTTTGTTAAATTAATTTCACCTTTTGTTACTGCATAACATGGTAATATTTCCTCTGCATTGTCTATATATTCATGATTATCTTTTGGTTTGATTTCACTATCACCTGTATTCTCATTTTCTTCAGGTTTTTCAGGATTTTCGGGTTTTTTATAATTATTATTTTTAATTTCCATATTTTTATCTGAATCATTTACTGATCCTCTTGAAGAATATCCTTCAATTCCATCTACTCTTATCTTATACCATTCGTGATTATCTGCATATATAGGGCCTTCTAATATTTCTACCTTTGTAGCATTTTGAAGTCTAGTTATAGTTACACTATTTGACCCAAGAGTTGGTTTTGTTCTTACTGCAAGTGATGTTTTTACAGTAACTATTCCATACCTATCTGTTTTACCAAATCCTTGATCATCTGGAGTAGGTTTAGGTTTCTTTTCTTCGTTATTTCTTATTTCAAGGTTCTTTTCAGGATCATCATATGTTCCTCTAGATACATATCCTTCTTTTCCATTTGTTCTTATCTTGTACCATTCATGTCCTTGTGCTGATATAGGGCCTTCTAGTATTTCAACTTTTAATCCATTATTTAGTTGTCCAATAACTACTGAATCAGATGCAAGTGATGGTTTTGTTCTAAATTTTAATATTGATGAAACAGTAACTATTCCATACCTATCTGTTGATCCAAAATTTGTAGAAAGGTCTGGCCTTGGAGATATTTCATCTGGCATATTATAATATAATGGAATTCTAAATATATATGAGCCTGTTAAATTACTGTCTGCAGTAAGCAATCCTCTTCTTAAAAGTCTTCCTTCAGATATTGCAGCCTCAATATTTTGCATATATTGGTATCCTGCAGGTATTCGAGTTACTGCATCAAATTTCATTAAATATTTTGTATCCTGTCCTCTATGTATATATCTTTTTAATGTCCCATTTGCTCCACCTATTAAGCCTTTTTTAAATGTATCCCAACCATTTTGCTTAGCATATTCAAGTCCTCTTCTTACTACTTCTTCTGTACTTGATCCATTTGCTCTAATATTTAATGGATTATAATATGTTACACCATCTATTTTTCCTTCAAGTCCACCTTCTTGTTTTAATTTAGATGCTAGCTCTAAAAGGTATACATCTGCTTCTTTTGATGCATCAACTACATCTTGCTCTCTACCTTGATGTCTTCCATTTAATATTTTCCTAACAAAATTAAGTGCAGTATTATTATCCCAAACATCACCACATCCTCTTAAAATCATTAATGAAAATATCTTCTCTTCATTCAAATAATTTCTAGGATCTAAAAAGTATCTTACTGCCTCTTTAGATGGCGCTTGCCATCTTTTTCGTGAAGCATATGAATCAAATCCTAAATGTATTCTTTCCTGATCTAGCCATTCTGATCCATATCTTGTTCCATTATTACTTTCTATTAAATTTTTAGGGCTTCTTGTATTTCCAGCATCAAATTCAACATTAACAAATTCTTCAAAATCATATCCTGTATTATAATATTCAAATCTCCAATTAGGGTGTTTTTTCTTAAGTTCTCTTGCCATATTAACAACACCTGGATGAGTTTGATATACTAGGTTTTCATCTCTTGTGCTTTGTTTTATTCCAATGCCATAAGCATAAGAATTATTACTTAGTATGATTAAAAGCACTAATATAATTGCTATAATTTTTCTTATGCCTAATACATTTAAATTATTTTTTTTCATTTTATCCCCTTTATTTTTCTTTAGTAATTATCATCGAGTATCTTTAATATAACTTTTACTATATTTTTATTTGCTAATTTTTATAACTTTTTTCTTTCCTTTTCTTAAAAGTGCATATCCATTTTCAAAATCTTCTTCTTTTAGTTCTTGTCCTATTTCCACATTTTGATCATTTAATGTGATTCCATTTTGTTTTATTAGATTTTTAATTTGTCCTTTTGAAGTTCCAAATCCGGCTTCTACTGCTATATCTATTATATTATCACCAACATTTGCTTTAACTTCTGGTAATCCTGAAACATCTCCACCTGGTCCAAATGATGCTTTTGTTGCTTCTTCTGCTTCTTTTGCAAGTTTTTCACCATGTACTATCTTTGTCACTTCATATGCAAGTATTTTCTTTAATTCATTTGGATTTTCTATTTCTTTTTCAAGTCTTTCAATTTCTTCAAGTGGTATGAATGTTAAAAGTTTCATAGTTTTTATAACATCTTCATCTGCTATATTTAAGAAATATTGATAAAATTCAAATGGCTTTTTCTTTTCTGCATCAAGCCATAATGCACCACCTGCTGTTTTCCCCATTTTTTTACCATCTGCTTTTGTAAGTAGTGTTACACCTGCTGTATATGCTTCTTTTTTAAGTGACTTTCTTATTAAATCAACCCCAGATATTAAATTTGACCATTGATCATTTCCTCCAATTTGAACGGTACAATTATAGTTTTCATATAAGTGTTTAAAATCATTCGCTTGAAGTAGCATATATCCCATTTCAAAAAATGTTAACCCTGATTCCAATCTTGACTTATAGCATTCTGCTGATAGCATTTTATTTACATTAAAATGTATTCCTACATCTCTTAAAAATTCAACATAGTTTTCTTTAAATGTCCAATCTGCATTATCTACTATTATTGCAGCATTTTCTCCTTCAAAGCTTACAAATCTTTTTACTTGTTCTTTTATTGCATTAACATTTTTAGTTATCATTTCTTCTGTCATAACTTTTCTCATATCTGTTCTATCTGAAGGGTCTCCAATTTTTCCTGTAGCCCCACCTACAAGAATAATTGGTCTATGTCCTGCATCTTGCATATGTTTTAATACCATAAGAACACATAAGTGTCCCACATGCAAGCTATCTGCTGTTGGATCAATTCCTAAATAAAATGTTGTTTTTTCTTCTAATTGTTTTCTTAACCCTTCTTCATCTGTAGTTTGTGCTATATATCCTCTTTTCATTAGAGTATCTAATACATTGTTTTTCATACTGCCTCTTTCCTTATTATTATTTTTAATTTTGATTTATTAATTATATTATAATGTTATTCCACTATTTTTAAGTTCATCAATATTATTTGTAGTTAAATTTGATTCATCTTCTGAAAATTTTTCTTTTAAATAATTTGAACATCTTTTAGCTACATTATAGCTAACTCCTGCAAGTCCTGCATATTTAACCAAATTTTCATCATTTGTAAATTGATCATATGTAATATTTTCAAAATCTATTACATTTTCTAATTTTTTAGCATCTTGCATTTCTAAGTTGTAGCAATCACTACAAACATTACTTTCTGTATTATAAAATTTCCCACAGCTTGGACATCTTTTAAC
>CAUPPN010000037.1:0-8388 GCA_963513115.1 uncultured Eubacteriales bacterium
ATAACAAACAAAGGCGCAATAATTGAAGTAGTTGTAAAAGATGATGTAGGACTTAAAGAAGCAACTTCACAAATGGGAAATGATAAAAAAGCAATATACCCTGCTAAAAAAGATGAGCCAGGAGAAATAAAATTCCAAGTTACAGCAAAAGAAGGAACAGAAACATTACAGGTAGTTGCAGTAGATCTTGCTGGAAATGTTGCAAAAGAAGAAAGAGAAATAAAAGGGGTTGCAAGACCAGAAGTTAAAGTTGAGCAAACAAGTGATACTACAAAGCTTATTATAAAAGTAAAACATAATGTAGGAATAGCAAAAGTAGAATATGCATTAAATGGACAAGGATATATTAAAACATATGAACAAAACGATCCTAATAACAAAGATGTAGAATTAACACAAGAACTTGCTGTAGGAGAAAATACTATTAAAGTAAAAGCAACATCAGTAGAAGGATTTGAAAGTAATATATTTTCTAGTAAAGCAATAAGAACGCCAGGTGCTAATGCAACACCATTTGCTATACCTTCAAATACAAATATGGTAAATACAAATCAAACTATACAAAATCCAAATTATGGAGTGGCAAATATGCAATATCCAAATATGACAAATCAACCAGCACAACCTCAAGTTGCACAGCCTAATATGCAAAATAATTAAAGCGATAATTAAAATATAAAATACAAAAGATAATTAAGAATGGAAAAATATGAAAGAAGAAATAGCATTAATTGATGATGGAAATTTTAAACTATTAATTGAATTAAAAGAAGCTATAGAAGATAGAATGAACGATTATGTTATAAATAGATATAATACTTCTGATTTGGATGAAATGTTAAACAAAATTCCAAGTTTAATTATAATAAACGAGGAAAGATTATCTAAAGACATTTCAAAAATAGTTAATGACATTAAAAATGATGAGAGTAATTACATTACACCAATAATTGTTATATCTAAAAACTCTTCAAAAAAACATAGATTACAATTATTAAAATCAGATATATTATATTACCTTAGAACACCAATAGATCATGACTATTTATATAGTATAATCAAGAATATGTTTACACTATTAAAATTAAATAGAAAAGCAAGTCCACTTACAGGACTTCCAGGAAATATTCAGATTCAAACAGAGATGAAAAAAAGATTAAATAAAGGTAAATATATAATGATGTATATAGATCTTGATAATTTTAAATCATACAATGATGTTTATGGATTTTCAAAAGGTGATGAAATAATAAAATATACTGCCAAAATAATTTATGAAAATATAATGTGTAAAAATAAAGCTAAAGGAGGATTTGTAGGACACATTGGTGGTGATGATTTTATAGCAATGATAACAGAAGGAAATATAAAAAAAATAGCAAAATCTATAATACATGATTTTGAAAGTGGAATAAGTAAATTTTTCAATAAGGAAGATTTAGAAAAAGGGTATTTAGAAGTACCAAATAGAAAAGGAATAATAGAACAATCGCCTATAACCTCAGTAAGTATTGGAATAGTAGAAGTTACAAAAGAAAAATTTAAAAATATATTAGAAGTAGGAGAAGCTGGAGCACAAGTTAAAAAAAGTGCAAAAAAGATGCAGGGAAGTTCATATTTTATTGATAGAAGAGAAGAATAGAAAAATGAAAACTTAAAAGGCTTTTATACTTGATATGTAGTAAAATTTAATATAATATATACATAGTATAATTTTAAATTTAAAAATGTTAAAAATTAAATTCTAAATTATTTTAAAAGGAGGCTTCAAATGAGTGAAGAAGGAATCAATAACAAAGTTATACTGGTTGTAGATGATGAAGAATCAATAAGAGAAATACTAACATACAACTTAGAAAGAGAAAATTTTATAGTTGTAGAGGCAGTTGATGGAGAAGAAGCTGTTGAAGTATGTGAAGAAGTTAAGCCGGCTTTGGTATTATTAGACGTAATGTTACCAAAAAAAGATGGAATAACTGTATGTAAAGAAATAAGATATAATCTAAATATGAAAGATATACCAATACTTATGATATCTGCAAAAGGTGAAGAAACAGATAAGATAATTGGTCTTGAAATAGGAGCAGATGATTATATAACAAAACCTTTCCAAGTAAGAGAAGTAATTGCAAGAGTTAAAGCACATCTTAGAAAAAGAGAAAATACTATGAAAGCTTTAACAGTAGATGATCAATATGAAATAATACAAATTGGTGAATTAAAAATAGACTCAAGAAGAAGAGAAGTGTTTATACGTGGAAATAAAGTAGATTTAACTAAGAAAGAATTTGATGTGTTAAAATACTTAGCAATGCAACCAGGTAATGTGGTATCAAGAGAAGACTTGCTTAAAAAAGTATGGGGATATGGTGATTATATAGGCGAAATAAGAACTATAGACGTAACAGTTGCAAGACTTAGAGATAAAATTGAAAAAAGAAAAGGAAGCCCAGAGTTTTTAATAACAAAAAGAGGAGTTGGATACTACTTAAAAGATCAAGACAAAGATAAAACAATATTATAGGGGTTAATATATGCTTAAAAAGATTCAAAGGTTAATTGCTGCAACAGTAATTATATATACAATACTTTTGTTAACTATAATAGGAGCATTTATATATACTCAAAGTAATATATATCTAAAATCAGCAGAATTATTAGAAAATGAACAAAGAATGATGATAATTAAAGATATGCAAAATATGAAAATAACATATCTTATATTGTCATTCCTTTTTATTAGTATTTCAATGTTAATTAGTAAAGTGTTATCTAAATTAGTGATTGCACCAAGTGAGGAGCTTGTAAAAAGTGCACAAGCAATAATAAAAGGTGAAGATTTAGATAAAAAGCCACTTGCTGCAGATCAAAATAGAGATCAAATGGACGAACTTTTAGATATGTTTACAGGAATGAATGCAGATATTAAAGAACATTTAAATGAACAAACTAAAAAAACAAATGAAATAAATACAATAATACAACATCTACAAGATGGTGTCATATCATTTGATATCCGCGGAAAAATAACGCATTTAAATCCAGAAGCAAAAAGTGCTTTAGATATTAGTGAAAAAGATAATTTTATTAAAGTTTGTAAGAAATTAGGTATAGAAACAAACATTGAAAAATTTATATATATGGAAGATATTACAGGTATAAAAGAACATATAGAAATTAAAAATAAGATATATAATATACTTGCAGCAGTAATGAAAACAAGTGAAGATACCGCAGATGGAATAGTAATAGTGCTTCAAGAAATTACAAAACAAGTTAAATTAGATGAAATGAGAAAACAATTTGTAGCAGATGTTTCGCATGAACTTAAAACACCAATCACTTCAATAATTGGGTACTCTGATACAATAATTGAAAGCGATGATATACAATTAGAAGATTGCAAATATTTTGTAAGTAAGATTGATAGAGAAGCAAAAAGAATGTCAGAACTAGTTCAGGATCTTCTTACATTATCAAGATATGATAATACATTAAGCGAAGACAAAAGAGAAGTTTTTCAAGTAACTGAAGTGGTTAAAAGAATTGTAGAAGATTTAGAACCAGAAGCTGAAAAGAAAGATATTACTCTTACATGCTTTATAACATCTGATGTGCCAGAAATATATGCAGATCCTGCAGGAATAGAAAGAGTAATTACAAATATTATAGTAAATGCAATAAAATATACAGGTGAAGGTGGAAACATTCAAATATATGTTGGATTCTTATTTAGAGATACATATATTAAGGTAAAAGATAATGGTATAGGAATTTCAAAAGAAGATTTAAAGAAAGTTTTTGAAAGATTCTATAGAGTGGATTCATCAAGAGTAAGAAAAACAGGTGGAAGTGGACTAGGACTTTCGATAGTAAAAGAAATTACAAAACAAAATGAAGGAAGTGTAGATATAATAAGTGAATTAGGAAAAGGTACAGAAGTTGTATTAAGATTTCCTACAAGTAAAAATAATAAGGCAAATAAAGAAAAGAATAACAATAAATAAAAATAAATAAAGTAATGATTGTATACAAAGGATAATTATATATTTATGAAATTAATTAAAGAAAAGAAAATAAATGAAATAAATAGAATAGATAGTAAAGAAAAAAGAGTAAAAAATATTTTTAAAATACTAATATCAAATTTAATAATAGTTATGCACAATTTATTATTCCATTGTGTATATGCGGCATTTGATATCAATGTTTTTGTAGATAATTATCTAATAAAGGTATTAATGTTTATCATTTTCATTTTTTTAATAATTTTTGCGGTAAAAATATATAAAATGTCTAAAGAAGAAAAAAAATATACTTTAGAAGAAATGAAAGAGCTAAAAAGGCAAAAAAAAGTTTCTGGCTTTGAAGAAATTGAAAAAGGCAAAAGAATAAATAAAAATGAAAAAATTGATGAAAGTACAAATTATTTAAATGAAGAGATATTAAAAAATCATAAATTTGTTGAAAGTAGCATACTAGATCAGAATAATGAAAAATCAAAAAACAATCTTAAAAGCAAAGGAAAAAAGAAGAAAAAAATACAAAAAAGAAGAGACATAGTTACTAAAGATAATATAATTATTAAATCAAAAGAAGAACAAGAAACAAAGAAAAAAGAAAGTGAAAAAGAAGATAAAAGTAATAATGTTTCAACAATCTTAAATGATATTAGAAATAATAATAAGTTTGAAATACAATTAAATGATGATAAAACAATAGAAAGTAAAATAGAAGAATCAAAAAGTGAAAAAGATAAAAATGAAAATAATATAGAATTATATAATTTAATATCTAATAAGCAAAAAGAAAAAGATAAATTAAATGAGAAAATTTCTAATATGATGTTTGGAATTCAAAATGATTCTATACATAATGAATTAGATGATATAATATATAATTATAAAAAGAGAAATTTAAAAACTAAGATTGATTTAAAGCAAAAGCAAAAAACACAAGAAGCAAGAATAAATTTAAATGGTATGATAAATAAGATTGTAGAATTAAATGAGCAAAAAGATGGAATAGAAGAGAAAAAAATTGACACAAAGGTTTCATTTGAAGATATAGGAAAAGAGTTTCAAAATGAACTAGGTGAAAAAACCAAAATAATTTTTGAAGAAAATAATAATAAATAATGGGTAGCGCAATGAAAAATAATGAAGAAAACAATGAAATAAAATATGAATATATAAAAGATGAAACTAATGAAAAATTAGAAGAGGCATCAGAAAAATCAATTAATGATAGTAAAGTATTAAAAGAAATTTTAGATTGGGTCTTCTGTATTATAATAGCATTAGTTATAGCTTTTTTAATTAAATATTTTTTAGGAACATTTACAACGGTTCAACAAGAATCAATGTATCCAACTTTAAAAAATGAGCAAAAATTATGGCTTGATAGAACAATTAGAACATTTAATGGTAAATATAAGAAAGGTGATATAGTAACATTTGAATCACCAGTACATGATACTGTATATATTAGTAATAGTAATCCTAAAGCTGTATACTATGATAATAAAGATATATTTAATAGTTTCATATATAATTTTTTAGAGTTTGGTAAAATAAGTTTAATTAAAAGAGTTATAGCAGTTGAAGGTGACAGAGTTCAAATAAAAGATGGCAAAGTATTTGTAAATGAAAAAGAATTAGAAGAAAAATATTTACCAGCAGGTCTTGAAACACATTCAGAAGTATTAAATGATTTTGTAGTGCCAGAAGGTTACCTATTCATGATGGGAGATAATCGCTCTAAGAGTACAGATTGTAGAGTTTTAGGATGTATTCCAATAGAAAAGATGGAAGGTAAGATATTAGTTAGTGTATATCCATTTAATACATTTGGAAAAATAAACGCAAAAAGGAAAATAAATGAATAAAAAAGAATTAAATGAATATTTAAATAAGCAAATAAGTACGAGACAGTGGGGCCATGCCTATTTGTTTTATTCTAGCCAAATTGAAGAATTTAATGAAGAAATTCTTCAATTTTTGTATAATATAATATTTTTAAATATTGAAAAAAATAGAAATGAAATATTAGAAGAAGATAAGAAAAATAATATTATTTCACAAATAAAAAATTCTGTAATTTCAGATTTTAATACATTAGATGGAAATGATGCAAATACGCAGAAAGTCAGAGAATTTTTCTTGGATATAGAAAAAAAGCCTTTGATACTTGAAAATAAAATATATATTATAGATAATTTTGATATGCTTAATGATTCAGCACAAAATGTAACATTGAAAACATTAGAAGAACCACCTAGATATGCAATTATTGTAATAAAAGCAAGCAATATGAATGGTATATTAGACACAGTAAGATCTAGATGTCAAAAAATATATTTAGGTGAGGATAACTTTGATAATGACTATAAAATAGATGAAAAGATGAATGAACTTGCAAGTAATATTATTAAAGATACAGAAATATCTAAATATACAATATATTATGCTAAATATTGTGATAAAATAACTAGAGATAATATAGTTGAAATACTTAGATATTTGGAAAAAAATATTTTTTTAGATATAATTAATAAGTATGAGATGACAGAGATTGTAGTAAAAGCTAAGCAAAAAATAACTAGAAATGAAAATTTTGAAATGGTAAAAGATTACTTATTAGAGAATATTTGGGGAGTAAAAAATGGTAATAGTTAGAGCAAAAGATAGAGATGGTAAAATAGCATTATATAATCTTTTAGATGAACCATTAAAAAATAAGTCGGAAAATTATGACATGTTATCTAATTATGCAATCGCTTTAATTTCATCAGGAAAAAGTAAAAAAGAAGTAAAACAAATAGTTAAAATAATATCAAAACCATTTAGCATAGAAAATGAAATTAAAAGCTTAAATAAAATAGATAAAATATTATCAAAAGAAGAAAATAATAAAATAGAAGAACTGAATAAAAAAAGTAAGAAAATATTGCCTGGTGTAAAAGAACTAATATATGATGAAATCAAAGAAGAAATAGAAGTTTTAGATTGCTATTATGATTATTTTGAAAATATGATAAATGTTATATATTATTCACCTAAAAGAATAGACTTTAGAAATATTGTAAAAAAATTAGCTAAAATATATAAAGCTAGAATTGAAATGAAGCAAATAAATGATAAGGAATATATGGCAAATATTGGTGGTATAGGGGAATGTGGTAGAAAATTATGTTGCATGGAAAGAGAAGAGTTGCCAAACCCTACAATTAAAATGGTTAAAATGTTGGGATTAAATCCTAAAAGTGTGTCAGTATATGGAGCATGTGGAAGAATAAAATGTTGTATTGAATATGAATATGAAGCATATAAAAAAGCAAAAGAAGAATTGCCAAGCGTAGGAGATAAAATTAATTATAAAGAAAAAGAAGCAAAAGTTATAAAAGTAGATGTTATAACAAAAAATATTACTTTAGAATTAAAAGAGGAAGATACAAACAACATAAAAGTAGTTAATTTAAAAGAATTGATGTCCAATTCAAAAGAAACAGAAAATAAAGAAGTACAAATAGAAAAAGATATAAATAAAGCTAAAAATGAAAGTGAAAATAATCATAATAAAAAAAGTTATAAAAGCAATAAAAATAAAGGCAATAATAAAAAGGCTAAAGCAAAAATAACAAAAAGAAGAAATAGAAAACAAAATAATAAATCACAATAACTAACTAACTAAATAAAAAATATATAAAATAAAAAATAATTGAAAAGATTATACAAAGGAGAAAAAATGGTTGTTATAGCATATTTAAGCATGATAGTAGATCATGTATATAAATTCCTTGCACCAAATCTATTTGTAGCAAATACATTTTTTGGAAGACTTGCTATGCCAATATTTGCATACTTATTAGCAGTTGGAATGAAAAGAACTAAATCAAGAGAGAAATATATATATAGACTATTTATATTTTCGATTGTATCACAGATACCATATATATTAATGATTAAAGATGTAACAACATTAAAACTATCTGGATTAGATACAACTACACAAATAATTAATGTATTAGCATTTTTTACACAAGAATTTAATATGGGATTTGTTTTATTAATATCTGCAATATTTTTACAAATAATGGAATTTAAAGAAAATAGTAGGATCAACAAATTAATAACATTTATTTTAACAGCAACTATTATAACATTATTTGATAAAACAGGATGGTACACATTATTACTAGTAATTATGTTTTATTATATTGAATTGAAAAATAAAGAAGATTTAAAAAAGATGGTTATATATATGTTTTTAATAACAACATTTTATATAATAGTGTCATCATTAAAATATAAGATATTTAAAGATGCATTTACATTATATTCAATACAATATGCATCACATATATTATAGGTAATGATATAAGTGATG
>CAUPPN010000038.1:0-8312 GCA_963513115.1 uncultured Eubacteriales bacterium
AAGACAAGTTAGAAACAAAGAATTTAATAAAATCAATAATTATTAAATTACATGAATATGGATATATAACATTAGAAGATGATAGGATAATAATTGCAGATAAGAGTCAAAAAGAAATATGCAAATTAAATTATTCAGATAAATATATATTAGAAAAAATATATGTAGCAGATGATGATAATGATTCAATAATTACATATTCAGACCTTCAAAATGCATTTAGATTTTCATCACAAGAACTTTTATCTAAATTATATGAAGATTATGAGATGCAAAAACAAAAATTAGTAAAAGAAGGTGTATATACAATACAAAATCATAGAGTTGATTTTTCAATGATACTTATGCTAATTCCATTATTTATTGCATATTCACTTGTGGGATATATGCATCCAATACTATCTATTATAATGTTTGTTATAATGTATATAGCGGCAAAAGTATCAATACTTTTAAGTAGTGAAAATTATTCTAAAAAAGGAATAAATGTAAAATATAATATGGATGGATACAAAAAATACTTAAAGAGTTTAAATGATTATGTAGTGTCACAAAGATCAGAAAATTATCATGAAGAAGAGAAAAAACAAATAATAAAAGAAATGAAAAAAAGAAATATATTTGATTTTTTAAACTTTGGAAAGAAAAAGAGCTTACCAGAAAATGAAGATATACAAAAAGAAAATCAGATATATAGAGCATTCTTTGGCTATGAAACATATGAAAACAGGAACGAAAAACTAGATACATTATCTGAGGCAATATGCTCATATATTGATATATTATCTGCTATGGCATAAATTTCAAAAAATACTGATAGATAAATATCGGTATTTTTTATGTATAAATTTACTATTTAGTTGGCATAAAAATCCCATGCCAAAATAGTGAGTAATTATAAAAACAAGTAAAAAATAATATAAAAATATATTACAATTTGAAATAATATGATATAATAAATATGTAAATTAGAAAACTAACTATAAGATATAAGGAGGAATAAATGTCAGGACATAGTAAATGGAATAATATACAAGCAAGAAAAGGAAAACAAGATGCAGCAAGAGGAAAACTTTTTACAAAATTAGGAAGAGAAATTAGTGTTGCAGTAAAACAAGGTGGACCGGATCCTGATGGTAATGCAACTTTAGCTGCTGCAATATCTAAAGCAAAAGCAAATAATATGCCAAATGATACAATTAAAAATGCTATAAAAAAAGCAAGTGGCGAAGGAAACACAGATAACTATGAAGAAATATTATATGAAGGATATGGAAAATTTGGTGTAGCATTAGTAGTAGAAGCAATGACAGATAACAAAAATAGAACTGCAGGTGAAGTAAGACACGCATTTGATAGAAATGGTGGAAATTTAGGAACAACAGGTTCAGTTACATATATGTTTAATAAAAAAGGACAAATAATAATTGCAAAAGAAAATTTAGCATATAGTGATGATGAAGTAATGGAAATTGTAATAGAAGCTGGTGCAGAAGACATGAAAGTCGAAGATGAATACTTAGAAGTAATATGTGAGCCAAGAGACTTTGCAAATATATTAAAAGCACTAGAAGAAAAAGGTATTAAAATGGAACAAGCAGAAATTGTACAACTTGCAGAAACTAAAATATCTTTAACAGAAGAACAATATGCTAAAATAGAAAATTTAGTAGAAAAATTAGAAGAGTTAGACGATGTACAAAATGTATATCACAATGCTGAAGAAGAATAATTTTAATATAATAATTTTAAAATAATAACATAATAACAAGATGAAAGTATATTTAAGTATAATTGCTTTCATCTTTTTTAATTGAAATGAATATTATTTAATGATAAGATTTAATATATTAAAATAAGAAATAAGAAAATAAAAAAATCAAAAAGATTAAAAAATAATAAAATAAAAGAATGTAACTAACAAGTCAATAATATGCATATTGCTTGAATAGTAATATGTATATTGGTAAAATAATATAATAATGAAAATAAAAAGAAATTAAGAGTGGTAAGATGAATACAATAGATGATTTAAATTCGCAAGAAACATTAAAATTCATGACGCAAGAACTTGAAGCGCTTGATAAAGAAAAAAACAATAAGGAAGAAAACAAAAGTAAAAAGAATATTCAGGAACTAGAAGCAGAAGTTAGTAATACATCTAAGTTTATGAAAAATGTAATAATGCTAATAGTTGCACAAGTGTTAGTTAAAGTTTTTGGATTAATATATAGGATTGTAATAGTAAATGTACCAGGATTTGGTGATGAAGGTAATGGATACTATGCAACTGGATATGAAATATATGCACTGCTTTTGGCTATATCAAGTGTTGGTATACCATCTGTTATATCAAAGCTTGTATCTGAAAGAAAATCAATAGGCGATGAAAAAGGTGCAAATAGAATATTTAAAATAGCAAGCAAGTTATTTGTAAGCATTGGTGCAATACTTGGACTATTACTATACTTATTTGCAGATTTTATATCAATTAAATTACTAAAAGTGCCGGATGTAGCACTTACACTAAAGGTATTAGCACCTGCTATTATGTTTGTATCATGGGCATCAGTAATTAGAGGATACTTTAGTGGATTAGAAGATATGAAACCTACAAGTATTAGTCAAACATTTGAACAATTACTTAATTGTACAGTAACTATTGCTTTAGTATATGCAGTAAGAGGAAAAGAAGCATATATGATGGCAGCTGCAGGTAATTTAGCTACAACAATATCAGTTATAATAGCATTTATATATATATTTGCATATTACAAAAGAAATAGGATTAAAAAAGCAAGCAACAAATTTTCAAAAGAAGATATATTAAGAGATAGGGATATTGCAAAAACTATATTATCACTTAGTATACCAATTACATTATCTTCTTTAATATCAATATTAAATACTTTTATTGATACATTTACTGTAAGTCAAGGAATACAAAAGGCATTAAGTGGATTGTATAATCAAAAAGAAGTGCTAGAGCAAAAAGCAATGGAAGCAAAAGGATTACTTTCTAAAATAAACACAATAGTAGGACTTCCACAAGCGGTAAATATTGCAATATCTACTGCAATAGTACCATCAATATCAGGATTTTTAGCTAAAGGACAAAAAGATAAGGCGATACGAAGGATAAAAACATCTATGAATACTACAATGCTTATAGTATTTCCTTCAGTTGTTGGATTATTTGTATTATCTGATCCAATACTAAAATTAATGTATCCAAGCGCACCAGATGGTGGATTAATAATGAAAATACTATGCATACCTACAATATTCATATGTTTTAGCCATACAGTAAATGGAGCACTACAAGGGTTTAATGATTTTAAGGCACCAATGATTGCAGTAATTGTAGGGGCTATAATCAAGATTGTATTAAATAGTATATTAATACCAAATCCTAAGATACAAGTATATGGAGCTACAATATCATCTGTAATAACACAAATTACAGCATTTACAATTACATATACAATACTTAAAAAACGAAGTGGTTACAAACTAAAAATAATTGAAGTATTAAAACCACTTATGGCAGCTATAATGATGGGAGTGTGTACTTTTGCTGCATATTACTTCTTAGAAAGATATATAGGTTCAAATAAGGCAGTACTAGTATCAGTGTTTGTAGCGCTTATTACATATATACCATTTCTACTATTATTTAACGCATTAGATGAAGATACAATAAAAGCACTACCTAATAATAGGATAATGAGAATAATTAAAGAAAATAATAGGAAAAGAGAAGTAATAAAAAGAGCAAAACATATATATGTATTAAGAAAATTAAACAAAAATACTAAGAAAAAGAAGATAAAAATTAATGATCAAAAAGATAAAATTCAAGATGAAGATTTAAATAATCATAAAGATATAGAGAATATAGACAATAACACAGAAGACAATTTTAAAACTAAAAAATATATATATGACAAAAAAGAATTAGAAAAATTAGAAGATATATATTATAGTAATTCTAATTATGATATATATAGTACTACAAGAAGAAAAAGAAATAGAATCGGAAATAGAAAAAGAGGAAAGGGAAAGCATTAGTATATGGAAGAAAAAGAAAAAGAAAATTACAATTGGAGATTTGAAGATATATATGAAAAATTAGATGAAGATTGCAGAAAAGAATTAGAAGATGCTAAAAATATAGGAAAAGAGATAGTATCATTAAAAGGAAAACTAAATAATTATGATAATATATTAAAATGCTTAAAGCTTGAAACTAGTTTAGCCAAAATATCTGAAAAGGCAGGATCATATACATATCTTAAATATTCACAAAATATGAAAGATATTGAAACAGAAAAACTTTCTGTTACTGTAGGAAATACTTTTTCAAATATAGAAAAGGAACTGTCTTTTGTAACATCTGAGATATTAGAAAATGATGATGAATTTTTAGAAAAGATGTTAGAAGATGAAAAATTTGCTAAATACAAAATATCACTTGAAAGATTGTTTAAAGAAAAGAAACATATACTTTCTAAAAAGGAAGAAAAGATCCTTACTGCATTAGGATCTAAAATATCATATTCTGGTATATATGATATACTTACAAATCTAGAAATGAACTATGGTGAAATAGAAGATTCAAAAGGTGAAAAACATACACTTACTGATGCAATGTATTCAAAATATTTAGCAAGTGAAGATAGAACTTTAAGAAAAAATGCATATGAAAGATTATATGAAAAATATATGCTACATAACCAAAGTATAACAGAGATGTATATATCACACTCAGAGGTTATAAAAGAGGAACTAAAACTTAGAAACTATAATTCACTTTTGGAATCATCTTCTCTTTCAAATGGTGTATCAGAAGATGTATATAATATATTATTATCTGCAGTTAATGAAATGATGGAAGTAAATCATAGGGCACTTGCAATTAAAAGAAAGATGTGTAATTTTGAAAAAGGCGATTATCATTTCTATGACATATACTATAATCCATTAGAAGATAATTTGGATATATCATTTGAAGAAGGAAAGAAAATGGTATTAGACGCATTATCTGCTTTAGGTGATGACTATATTAAAGTATTAGAAGAAGCCTTTAGAAATAACTGGGTAGATGTATATCCTAAAGAAGGAAAAGAAAATGGTGCATATAGTTTAGGAATATATGATGTGCACCCATATGTAATGCTTAATCATACTGGATCATTAGACGATGTTTCAACAATAGCACATGAGATGGGGCATGCAATGCATTCATACCTATCATCTAAAGCACAAGATTTTGAAACACCTGATTATACAATAATGGTTGCAGAAGTTGCATCAACAGTAAACGAAATGCTTTTTGCAGAATATAATATTTCAAAAGAACAAGATAAAAAGAAAAAAGCAAAATTATTATTTGATTTAATAGATAGGATTAGAGCAACATTATTTAGACAAACAATGTTTGCAGAATTTGAAAAATATGCAAATGAAGCAATATGGGATGAAAAAGAAATAACAAGAGATGACTTAAATGCATATTATAGTGATTTAATTAAAAAATACTTTAAAGATGAAGTAGTTGAATCAAATGAAATAATGTATGAATGGTCTAGAATCCCACACTTCTATAGGCCATACTATGTATATAAGTATGCAACAGGAATATCATCTGCAATATATATTGCTAAACATATATTAGAAGATGGAAAAAACAACGAAAGAGAGTATATTGAAAAATATTTAGATATGCTTAAAAGCGGTGGTTCAAAATTATCACAAGATACTTTGAAAATAGCAGGAGTTGACTTGGAAGATAAGAATGTATACAAAGAGGCTATTAGCTATATGAATGACAAGATAACAGAGCTTGAAGGATTAATTGAAGAGTAATTATATATTAGGAAATATTTAAAAAAGTCTATTAAATATAGACTATGCAAAATTTAATAGATATAATATTATTTGTAAAATATGATATAGTACAATAATAAATTTAAGATTATGTTAGACAAAAAATATAAGTAATAACATTTTAAGGAGGAAATATGAAAGATTATTATATTGAAAAAGTACATGCAAGGGAGATATTAGACTCTAGAGGAAACCCAACAGTTATGGTAGAGGCATATGTAAATGATGCAAAAGGAGTTGCAAAAGTACCATCTGGAGCATCAACTGGTAAGTACGAAGCAGTAGAACTAAGAGATGGAGACGAAAAAAGATACTTAGGTAAAGGAACACTAAAGGCAGTAGAAAATGTTAATACAGATATTAATGAGGTTATTTCTTCAGATTCTGAAGATGATGTTACTGTATTATATAACTCAATTGCAGAAATTGACTACGATATGATAGATAGCGATGGAACAGAAAACAAAAGTAAGTTTGGAGCTAATGCAATACTTGGAACATCAATTGCAGTTGCAAATGCTATGGCAAATGACAATATGCAAGAATTATATCAATTCCTAGGTGGAGAAGCTGCAAATACACTACCTGTACCTATGATGAATATATTAAATGGTGGAGCACATGCTGGAAACACAGTAGACGTACAAGAGTTTATGATAATGCCAGTAGGTTTTAAAACATTTAAAGAAGCGTTAAGAGCAGGTGTTGAAGTATATCATAATTTAGGTATGATACTTAAAGAAAGAGGATTATCTACAGCAGTAGGAGATGAAGGTGGATTTGCACCAGATTTAAACACTGTAGAAGAAGTATTAGACACAATGATAGAAGCAATTGAAAAAGCAGGATACAAACTAAGAGAAGAATTTGTATTTGCAATAGACGCAGCTGCAAGCGAGTGGAAAAAAGATGGAAGCGAAAAATATCATTTACCAAAATCTGGTAAAGAATATACAACAGATGAACTAATAGACAGATGGGAAGAACTAATTACTAAATATCCAATAATTTCATTAGAAGATGGATTAGATGAAGAAGACTGGGAAGGCTGGAAAAAATTAAATGAAAGACTTGGTGATAGGCTTCAATTAGTAGGAGATGACCTATTAGTTACAAATACAAAAAGACTTAAAAAAGCAATTGAAGAAAAATCATGCAATTCTATACTAATAAAATTAAATCAAATTGGAACAATTACTGAAACAATTAACGCTGTAGAAATGGCAAAAGATGCAGGAATGACAGCAATAATTTCACATAGATCTGGTGAAACAGACGATACTACAATTGCAGATTTGGCAGTAGCACTAAATGCTGGACAAATTAAAACAGGTGCACCATGCAGGATTGATAGAGTAGCAAAATATAATAGACTACTAGAAATAGAAGAAATACTAGGTGCTAAAGCAAAATATGCTGGAAAAAAAGCATTTAAAATTGACTGGAAATTCTAATATATATAATAAATAAAATTAAAAATTTAAAAAATTAAAAAGTAAAAAAAGCCAAAAAGTTAAAAAGAAAAAATTTAAAAAAGAAACTGAGATTGAAGAATTGTATTTAAAATTTGATATTGAAAAAAGTAAGTGGATTGAAATTTTAGATTTCTTAAATAGAAATAAATTACTAAAAGAACAAGAAAAATTATCGCTATAAAAGTTTTGGACAAATTGACCAAAAATTGAAAGGATAGAACTATGAACACAGGTGAGGAAACTTAAATGAAATTAATAAACACAGAAGTTTATACAAAAGAAGAACTTGTTTTTATAATAAATGAGCTATTACAAGACAAATATACTTATTATAAGTCAAGACCTATAAATAATATTATACTAAAAAAACAAGATATTTATATAAAAGAGATAGAAGAGTTAGAAAAAGAAAAACTTGATTTATTAAATAAAGGTTTTAATTCAATAGCTAAACTTGATTATGTTGAAAAACAATTAGCTAATTTAGAAGAAAAGTTAAATAAAGTGACTAATAGTTTGGTTACTGAGTAAAGCACTTTAATTTATAGAAATAGTTGTAAAAATAGGAAATAGAAATAAAAAATCTATTTCTTTTTTTATTGTATAAAACAAGCATACACAAAATAAAAAGCAAAAGTGTAAAAATGTACAAAAATTGTTAATTATAAGTTTTTTTTTATGATATAAATAAATTATAAAAAAATTAAAGGAGGAAATGTAATGAATAATATAGTTTTAAGATTTATAAAGCATTTTTTAAAATATATACTTATTAAAGTCATAAATGTTAAAATAAAGCTTAATATTTGTATATTTATTTTTAAAAAATAGAATAAAAATCAGGAAAACGGTCAATTGTTAAGATTTTTTAATAATTCAAAAATTTTTTGAATTATTTTGAAAACTTGACAAAAAATATTTTTTGTGAAACTGACTTTTTTAATGCAA
>CAUPPN010000039.1:0-8311 GCA_963513115.1 uncultured Eubacteriales bacterium
ATACAAAATAAGTCTAGGGGAACAATAAAAGAATATAATTATGACTTAAAGCATTTTATACAATACCTATTATATAGGTATAATAATGATGCTCTTCCTAAAGACAAACTAAATTCTAATGTTTTGGAAGACTTAGATAGCGGCAAAATCTCTGAAAGTAATGCAATAAAAGAAATAATAATAGCTGATGAAAAAAATGAGCTTCTTACTCGTGTTGAACTTTCAGATATTCATGCATTTTTGCAATATCTAAAAACAGAGTATAACTTAAAGCCTGCATCTCTTGGAAGAAAGGTTGCAAGTATCAGATCATTTTTTAATTATATATGTACAGTAAGGGGTACTTTAGAAAATAACCCAACGGTTGGTCTTGAAACACCTAAACAGCCTAAAAGATTACCTAAGCATTTAGATCTTCAGCAATCAGAAAAGCTATTAGAAGTAGTTAAAACTCCAAATAGTAATTCTAAGATAAGTGAAGATCTAGTTACTAGAAATACGGCAATTATCACACTATTTTTAAACTGTGGTATGCGTCTTTCAGAACTTGTAAATATTAATATAAAGGATTTAAACTTTTATGATAATACATTAAATGTTGTAGGTAAGGGTAACAAGGAAAGACAACTATATTTAAACAACTCTTGCCTTAAAGCAATTAAAGCCTATCTTAAAGATAGACCAACAGATGTTAAAGACAAGGATAAGGATGCACTTTTCGTATCTGAAAGAAAGACTAGAATAAGTAATAGAACGGTACAACATATAGTAAAACAAGAATTAGATAAAGCTGGTATAAATAGTAATGAATACTCTGTTCATAAATTAAGGCATACTGCCGCTACATTAATGTTTCAATATGGTAACGTTGATATTAGATCACTTCAAAAGGTATTAGGCCATGAAAGTGTTTCTACTACAGAAATATATACACATGTAAACAATGAACAAGTACGAAATGCTATTTCAAATAACCCTCTTGCTAATTTAGAAAAAGAAAAAGAACAAGCAGATCAAGAGAATATAGATAATAATTTAAATGAAAATAATAAGCTATAGTAAGTAATATGGTATAACAATTACTATTTAATATAAATTAATATAAAACAAATAAAAAAAAGAAAATAAAAAAGTAAAAGACTAATTAAAGTAATATATACCTTTAACTAGTCTTTTATAATATATTTTTATATAATCTATAATTAAAATCTTTTATTTCACTTTATATAATATATATTTTTTATATATTTTAAATTTAATTTAATTTTCTTCTCCTATATCATATTCTATAGCCTTATCACCTATAAGATTTATTACATCTTCAGATATACCAAGTTTTGGAGTAAAAGATAGTTCCATAAGTTTTAAATCATTTGCACTCATATTAGATTTAATAGCGGCAGACAATACGTCTATTTTTTTATCTACATCTTTTCTTCCTACTACTATTGCACCTAATAGTTTCCTATCTTCCTTTGAAAAATATCCTTTTAGTAATATCTTTTCACTATTTGAAAACACAGGTACAGATGTATCACCTAATACTACTTCTTCATAGTATGATATATTATTTTTAATCAATTCTTTTTTAGATAGTCCAACCATTCCAATGGTATAACCGAATACTCTAAGTAGCATTGGCCTTGTTGTTCCACTGTATGACATATTATTATTTTCTATTATATTATTAGCTACAATATATGCTTGCTTTAATACAGGACTTATACTACATGATTTAGTATTAATATCTGAATTATCATATTTTACTTTTACCGCATCACCTATTGCATAGATATCTTCTTTATTTGTTTTCATATATTCATCTACTAATATATAATCATTTTCATCTACAGCAATGTCTGCTCTCATAACAAATTTAGTAGCAGGTATAGTTCCAGCTCCTATTACTGCAAAATCTACTTCTATCTCATTTTGACTTCTATCTTGTATATATCTAATTTTAAGTTTCTTATTTTCAGATATATTTTCCATATCATCTTTTTTATCATTTTTATATTTTTCATTATTTGCAACTATTTCTTTTACGCTTGTAACTTCAGACTCTTTTATTATAGTAACATAGTCATCTAAAATATTTTCCATTTCTTTTGATATATCTTCATCAATACCACCTATTATAGTTTGTTCTTTTTCTATAATATATACGTCTATTCCTAACATATTGAAACTTTCTGCAAGTTCTAATCCGATTAATCCTGCTCCAACTATAACACAACTTTTAGGATTTTTTCTTTCAATATATTCTTTTAACCTATTTGCATTAAGTAAGTTCTTGTGTATAAAAATATTTTCACCTAAATCTTCAAATACTGGTAACTTTCTTGCAATTGTACCTACAGATATTACAAGCTTATCATATTGCATCTTATACATATTAGTTCTACTGTTTGATGCCACACTTATAGCCTTTTCATCTGGTAATATTTCAACAACCTCTGCATTTAGTTGTATTGTTATATTATATTCTTTTTCTATTTCTTCTTTAGATGAAATCATAAGATCATTTTCTTCAAGTTCACCAGATATATAATATGGCATAGCATATTGCATATATGATAAGTATGGTAATTTTTCTATTATAGTTATTTCACAATCACTGTCTTTTTTTCTAATTTCTTTAGCTGTTGCAAGACCTCCTGTCTCACCACCTATTATAACTACTTTCATTTGTATCTCCTTATATTTTAAAACTACTTTTTAAATTTTGGATCATATATCTTCTTATTTAAACTTTTAGATATTACATCTCTTTTTTGATAATACAAAGTATCTTCGTTTGTTATTCCTTTAAATACTGTACCTGCTCCTATATATGTTCCTTTTTTAATAGTAGTAGGTGCTATTATTACAGAATTACATCCAATAAACACATCATCTTTTACAATTGTTTTATGCTTTTTCATACCATCATAATTTGCAAATTTTACACCCGCTCCGATATTACAATTCTTTCCAAGAGCTGCATCACCTATATATGCTAAATGGCCTACATGAGTATTTTCTCCAATAATACTATTTTTAATTTCTACACTAGAGCCTATATGTGCACCATTTTTAATTACACTTCCTTTTCTAATATATGCAAATGGTCCTATAGTCACATTTCCTTCTATAATGCAGTCTTCTTCAATCACAGAAGATATTATCTTAGCACTTTTAGAAATTTTAGATTCTTTAGATATTATATTTTCCAAATTAGATTCCTCCTATCTCTTTTGCCTTATCTGATGCAAGCTTATCTACTATTTCATTATATTTTTGTCCACTATGACCTTTTACTTTCTTAAAAATGATTTGTATATTATTATTGTTTAGTATGTTATTATATACCTTTATAGTTTCTTTCCATAGTTCACTATTTTTAACACCTTTAAAATCTTTTTTAACCCAATTTATGCTCCACTCATTTAGTCCTTTTAATACATAATTACTATCTACATATGCATATATATTTAAACCATTTTTATCAATTGCCGCTACATTTTCTTTCTTTTCTACTATTTCTAAAATGTATTTAAAAGCTTTATTTATTGCAGTAAGTTCCATTATATTGTTTGTAGTATTCTTATCTCCTCCAACAATTTTTTTTATTATATCATTTTCATCTTCTAAATGACTTGCATGTTTTTCATACATTATAATAGCGGCATACCCACCAGGCCCTGGATTATACTTACATGCTCCATCTGTATATATTATTATATCTTTCATTACTTCAAATATCCTTTAATTACTCTATCTATTTTTCTTTTAGTTTCTTTTTTAATCATATCTTGTCTCTTATCATATAGTTTTTTACCCTTACCTAATGCTATTTCTACTTTTATTTTATTGTTTTTCATATATATCTTAGTTGGTATGAGAGAGAGTTTTTTTTCCATAATCTTTTGATTAATTTTTCTTATTTCACCCTTATGTAATAACAGCTTTCTTGTCCTATCTGGGTCCTTGTTTTCACGATTTCCAAATTCATATGGTGATATATGCATATTTAGTATATAGCATTCTTCATTTTTAATAATGCAATATGAATCAGATATATTTGCTCTACCTGCTATAATACTTTTAACTTCAGTTCCAGAAAGTGAAATTCCTGCTTCATAATATTCAATTAAATCATAGTTTCTTTTACTATTTTTATTTTGTATCATTAATCCTTTATGCTTCTTTTTTGTCATATTCTCCTCTTTTAATTAAATTTAAAAAAATCATCATCTTCTTCGTAGTATATCCTATTTTTCATATTATATTTTGTATTATTATTTTTATTTTTAGTATCTCTTTCAAATTTTTTATCTTTTATCTTATTATATATATCAGAAAAAAATTCTTTTATTACCATATTGATATTTTTTTGTTTATTATTATTTCTATCACTTCTGTTACTTATACTATTATTATATATATAATCATCTACTTGTCTTTTACTACTTTTATTATTGCTTTTTTTATCTATTAATTTTGCTATATAGTATATTATAGTAATTATACTAAATGCAATTAAAATTATAATTAATATACTTTTAAAAGAAAAATGCTCATCAGAAAGATTATATGCAATTTTTGAAATTATATTTTTAAGCATCTATTTCTCCATATCTTCAATTATATTAAATATATTTTCCCATGTAGGTTCTACATATTCCTTTTTTGTACTAGAATATGCATATATTGGGCTATATGATATACCAAATATTTCTTTTATTTCATCTTTTTTAGATTCTACCTTAGTTTTAGCAAGCTTATCAGCCTTATTACATAATACCATAAATGGAATGTTTTTAGATAATATATAATTATACATATGTATATCATCATTAGTTGGATTGTGTCTTATATCAACAAGTAATATTATAAGAGAGATATCTTTGCTTTCTTCTAAGTATTCTTCTATATATTTTCCTGATTGTAATTGTTCTTTTTTACTCATTTTACTATATCCATATCCGGGTAAATCTACAAAATAGAACATATTATCTATATTATAGAAGTTTATTTGTCTTGTTTTACCAGGCTCTGAGCTTGTTCTTGCTAGTTTTTTTCTATTTAGCATAGAATTAATAAAAGAAGATTTTCCTATATTTGATTTGCCAACAAGTACAATCTCACCTAGCGGCAAAGATTTTGGATATTGTCTTTTATTTGTTGCAGATATTTCAATTTTTGCATTGTTTAAATTAATATTATCTTTCATCTAATTCTCCATATTTTTATTTTTATTTTTTTAATTTTTAACTTCTAAGTTTTTTAAAGTATCATATAGCTTTGGCATGTCTTTTTGTATATTGATTAAATTACTATTCTTATCTGTCCATACCATATCTTGTATAGCAGTATGTACAAGTTCACCATTTTCAGAGTATATTTCAATTTTAAATTGAGACCTTACAGATGTTTGCTTAACTAATCCTATTTTAACTTCTATTATCTCTCTTGCATATAATGGTTTAATATATTCATTTGAAATAGCATGTACCATTAATCTTGCGTTTTCCTCATTATATTCTTTTATATATTTATAAATAAATTCTAATCTAGCTTCATCATAATATACTAGATAAACACTATTATGTATTACACCTTGCATGTCTGCATCTTTGTATCTTGTTTTTATTTTTATATTAACTATATTATTCATTAATTACTCCTATTATTACTATATTATTATAACATATTAAATATTAATAATATATTAAAGTTAAATATTTAACTTAAAATAATTTACATATAAAAAAAGGAGAATTACTCTCCTTTTTTTCTCTTAGTCTTTTAATTGTATTTTTAATTTAATTTAGTATATTTTTATCTTTAACTATTTTGCTCATATATTAAGGTTTAGGCTTAATTTTGTTCAATTTTGTTTAATTTTTTAATCATATATGAATTTTAAATCGTAAGAAGGTTAACTTTTTCAGAATATGATTTTAGGCAGGGATAATTTTAAATACAATTAATTAGTATATAATTATATACTATATTAGACTAAGGTAACTAAAGAAAATTAGTTTACATATTTATTATAGCATTCCATTTCATATTTGTCAATTTATAAAAAGCTAAAAAAAAAGAGCATATTGCTCTCTTTTTTGGCTTAGTACAGGTAAGTTCTTATAATATTATTAAGACATAGTTTTGTATATTTTTAAAGGATTGTACATTTTTGACACATCACTATCTGATTACAAAGGATTTATTAACATTGAGTATATGACTGTTATTTTACCTTAAAATACTAAGCTAATGTATAAAGAAAATAATTTAACTTTCTTTTCAAGTGAATTTCTTATACACTATTAGTATTATATCATTTTGTATTATATGGGTCAACTATTTATGTATATATCAATATAGCCATCGAATTTTTATTGAATATATTTAATATTTTATTGCATATTAAAAAGGAGGTTATAACCTCCTTTTTATTTTGACAAATAATTGAATATAAGATACAGTAAATTTTAATAATAATCAATTGGATATATTAGTTGGTTGTTCTATTAATTTTATATTAAATAGATTAATTATTATTAAAAAATTAATCTCGCCAGATAAACTTAGTATCAGTATTAGATTTTATTTGTCATTAATATAAGAAATTATTAAATTTCAAATATCCTTTTATATAAATTTCCTATATCAAATATATTCTAGCATCATATTGCTTTTTTGTCAAATATTTGCTTTTGAATATTTGCTTATTGTAAGTATTTAAAATCGTTTTTAGCGGCAAAAAAAGAGAACCTATTGGTTCTCTTTAACTATTGAATATATATAGGTAGTGTAGATTTAAAACGAACTAATTTTGTATTATAATTTTATTTGAAATATATTATATACATTTATTTTGGAGACTTATTATCTCATGAAGAGCCTGAGTTAATGTAGTTCTGCTATACATATTCAATTAGTTAGTATAAGAAAATTAATTAATTTTCATATATTCATAAAATCATTTCCTATACTAAAGTTAAGTATAACATAATAATATTATTATGTCAAACTTTTGAATCTTAAAATAAAAACAAAAAAAAGAGCAAGCATTTTGCTTACCCTTTTTTAGACAATACACAATTAATTTGGTGTTTATTTAAGTGTAATAGAAGCAATTGACGACGTTCTGAGTATAATTTAGGAATTTTTAATTAAATTGCATACTGTCTTGCACAAGAGACAAATTATTGTCTGTCATATGGATAAAATATAATTAACTTGTGTAAATATATTATATATTCAATTACATAATTTGTCAACTATTCCAATTATTTTTCTACTTTTATCTCTTCTAATCCACCCATATATTTTCTTAATGCTTCTGGTATATATATACTTCCATCTTCCCTTACATGATTTTCAACAAATGCTATTAGCATTCTAGGTGGTGCAACAACTGTATTATTTAATGTATGTGCAAAGTATGATTTTCCGTCTTCACCTTTAATACGTATTCCAAGTCTTCTAGCTTGTGCATCTGTTAAATTAGAACAACTTCCTACCTCAAAGTATTTCTTTTGTCTTGGAGACCAAGCTTCTACATCACAGCTTTTAGCTTTAAGGTCTGCTAAGTCACCTGAACATATATCTAATGTTCTAACTGGTATTTCCATACTTCTAAATAGATCTACTGTATTTTGCCATAATTCATCATATATCTTATGACTATCTTCTGGCTTACAGATTACTATCATTTCTTGTTTTTCGAATTGGTGTACTCTGTATATTCCTCTTTCTTCTATACCATGTGCACCCTTTTCTTTTCTGAAACATGGAGAATATGATGTTTTCTTAATTGGCATCTCACTTTCATCTAATGTTTTTCCAATAAATCTTCCAATCATTGTATGTTCACTTGTACCAATTAGGTATAATTCTTCACCTTCAATTTTGTACATCATGCTGTCCATTTCCTCAAATGACATAACTCCTTCTACAATATTTTTTCTCATCATAAATGGTGGTATACAATATTTAAATCCTCTGTCTATCATAAAATCTCTTGCATATGAAAGTATTGCAGAGTGTAATCTTGCTATATTTCCATCTAAGTAATAGAATCCATTACCTGCTACATCTCTTGCAGAGTCTAAATCAATTCCTCCTACTTTTTCAAGTATCTCTACATGATATGGTATTTCAAAATCTGGTACTACAGGTTCTCCATATTTTTTAATTTCCACATTTTTAGAATCATCTTCACCTATTGGTACATCATCATCCATTATATTAGGGATTGTTAACATTATTTCTCTTAGTCTATCATTATTTTCTTTTTCATCATCTTCAAATTTTAATA
>CAUPPN010000040.1:0-8306 GCA_963513115.1 uncultured Eubacteriales bacterium
CACAATTTGGATTAGAGCATTTTAATTTTCCTATATGATTTCTTCTTACAAATTCATATTCTAATTTTGAAGAACATTTAGGACATATTGTGATATCTCGTATAATATTATACGGCTTATCTCTATCTTCCTTTTGCCTTGCAATTCCATAGTATTTTTTTTCATTTTCTCCTATTGCTGATGCTATTACATCATCTCCATTTACTATTATTTTAGTATTTTCAGGAATAGAGTGTGATAATATTTCTAATATATAATCTGGGTTTGCATTTCTTTTCATGGAATCTCTAGTAAGATTTGTAACTACTAAGTAGTCAATTTTAAATCCATTTTTAAATATTATTGGTGTAAATCTTTCATCCATTTCTAAAATTGCCATATCTTTTTTAATTTTTCCATTAATTGTAGATTCTTTCAAAAATGCTGTAACTATTCCGCCTTTCATATTGGCACCTGCTAAATTTGATACATATGATATATTATTTTCTTTAGCTACACTTGCAATCATGTTTGTAACTGTTGTTTTTCCATTAGTTCCTGTAATTCCAACTACTGTTTTTGGCATTTCAAATTCTTCTAATAACTTAGGATATATTTTTAATGCAATAGCTCCACCTATAGTTGTTCCACCTTTTTTTATTATTTTTGTACAAACAAATGTTACTATTTTACCTACTATTATTGCTATCTGTTTTTTCAAATTTTCATCCTCTTTTCAAAATATATATGTATATAATATATTAGTGATTACTTTTTTTCAATATAGTAGCATTATTAATTATATTTGTTTTGTATTTATTTTATATTTTATTTTATTTTATTTTCATTGTGAAAGCTAAGTTATTTTTTGTCATATTAAAAGCTGAGAATTTCTCAGCTTTTATTGTGTATTATTATATTATTATTCAAAAAGATTATCTATAAAGCTTTTTCTTCTAGGCGGTATATCCTCACCCATTGTTTTAGCTAGTTCTTCTAATAATTCTCTTTGCTTATTAGATAACTTTTTTGGTATATCAATATCTATTACAAAATACAAGTCTCCTCTGTGATCTGAATTTACATTTTTAAATCCTTTTTCTCTTATCCTATATTTATCGCCTGCTTTTGTACCTTCTTTAATCTTGTATTTTTCTTTACTTCCATCAATTAATGGCACAACTATTTCTCCACCTAATACTGCTTTTGTATATGTTATAGGTATTGTCATATATATGTCATTTCCTTTTCTAGAATATGTTCTGTCATTTTTTACGCTTACATTTACATATATATCCCCTGGATTGCCACCATTTTTACCTGCATTACCTTCACCTGGTACTTTTATTGTATTTCCATCTGCTATCCCTTCTGGTATATTTACTGTAATTGTAACTTTTTCATCTTTTAATCCTTTTCCTTGGCAACTTTCACATTTTTCTTCAATTACCTTACCAGTTCCTGAGCAATTGCTACATGTTCTTTCTACTACTGTTCTACCAAACATTGAGTTTACTTCTTCTCTTACTTTACCAGTTCCATTACATTTAGAGCAAGTTTTAGAAGAAGTTCCTGGTTTTGCACCAGTTCCATTACATGTATTACACTTTGACTTTTTCCTATATGATATATCTTTTTTAACTCCTGTATATGCTTCTTTAAATGATATACTTACCTTAATTTCTAAATCTTCACCTCTAGTAGGTGCATTTGGATCTTTTCTAGTGTTCGATCTTCCTCCTCCAAAGAACGAACCAAATATGTCACCAAAAAAACTATCTCCTATATCTCCAAAGTCAAAATTATAATATTCATTACCATATGATTGATATCCTCCACCAAATCCGCTTGCCTGTGGACCTGCATGTCCAAAATTATCGTATGACTTTCTTTTTTGTGGATCAGATAGCACCTCATACGCTTCACCAATATCTTTAAACTTTTTTTCTGCTTCTTCTTTATTATCTAAATTAGCATCAGGATGATATTTTTTAGCAAGCTTTCTATATGCTTTTTTAATCTCTTGGTCACTTGCATTCTTATCTACACCTAATATCTCATAATAATCTCTCTTTGCCATAATAGTCCTTCCTTTATTTAGTAGTTATTTATCTATGTTTATCTTCTATATATTTTACTTTTCATTTTTTATTTTTCTATTTTTATATTACTTTTAGTATATGGTGATACATACTATTAAGCTTTAATATGTATCACTATATACTAAACTTAAAGTTTCGAGCTACTTTTATTGCCCAAAACTTTAAGTTAGTACATATTTATTATTTAAATTTAAATATCTATTTTGTTATTTAATCTATTTTTTAAATGTTTTAATTAATTATTATCTTTTTCATCATCTGCTTCAGTAGCATCATATATTGTTTCTTCTGAATCATTATTATTTGAAGTATTTTGAGTATTTTGAGTATTTGCTCCTGTGTTTTGATATAACTTTTCAGATATTGCATAGAATGACTTTGTAAGTTTATCTGTAGCATCTTTTATAGCTTGTGTATCATTTCCGTTTAATTTTTCTTTAACGTTTTTAATTTCATCTTCTACTGATGCTCTTTCTTCTGATGATATCTTATCTCCTAGATCTTCTAGTGTTTTTTCACTTGAATATACTAAGCTTTCTGCATTATTTTTGATTTCAATTTCTTCTTTTCTCTTTGAGTCTTCTGATGCGTGTGCTTCAGCATCTTTTACTGCTTTATCTATGTCTGCATCTGTTAAATTAGTGCTTGATGTTATTGTAATATTTTGTTCTTTTCCTGTAGCTTGATCCTTTGCAGATACATGTACTATACCATTTGCGTCAATATCGAATGTAACTTCAATTTGTGGTACATTTCTTGGTGCTGGTGTTATTCCTGTAAGTTGGAATCTTCCTAGTGTCTTATTATTTGCAGCCATTTCTCTTTCACCTTGTAATACGTGTACATCAACTGATGTTTGTCCATCTGCAGCTGTAGTAAATATTTGTGATTTCTTTGTAGGTATAGTTGTATTTCTTTCAATTAATTTTGTAAATACTCCACCATATGTTTCTATTCCAAGTGATAATGGTGTAACGTCTAATAATACTAAATCTTTAACGTCTCCTGATAATACTCCACCTTGTATTGCAGCACCTATTGCTACTGCTTCGTCTGGGTTAATTCCCTTGTGCGCATCTTTTCCTGTTATTTTTCTAACTTCTGATTGTACAAGCGGTACTCTTGTAGATCCACCTACTAGTAATACTTGATCTAAATCTTCTGGCTTTAATTTAGCATCACTTAATGCATTTCTAACTGGTTCTAATGTTTTTTCTACTAAATCTTTGATTAATTCTTCGAATTTAGCTCTAGTTAAGTTAACATTTAAATGTTTTGGTCCTTGTGCGTCTGCAGTTATGAATGGTAAGTTTATAGTAGTTTGTCCTGTTTGTGATAATTCTTTCTTAGCATTTTCTGCAGCTTCTTTTAGTCTTTGCATTGCTACAGTATCTGAAGATAAGTCTATTCCATTTTGGCTCTTAAATTCTTTAACTAAATAGTCCATTATTCTTTGGTCAAAGTCGTCTCCACCTAATTTGTTATTTCCACTAGTTGCTAATACTTCAAATACACCATCACCTATTTCTAGTATTGAAACGTCAAATGTTCCTCCACCTAAGTCATAGATTAATACTTTTTGTTCTTCAGTATCTTTATCTACTCCATATGCAAGTGCTGCAGCTGTTGGTTCGTTTATTATTCTTAATACATTAAGCCCAGCTATTTTACCAGCGTCTTTTGTTGCTTGTCTTTGTGAGTCAGTAAAGTATGCAGGTACAGTTATAACAGCTTCTGTTACTTTTTGTCCTAAATAATTTTCAGCATCAGTTTTAAGTTTTTGTAGTATCATTGCAGAAATTTCTTGTGGTGTAAATTCTTCACTACCTATATTAAATTTCTTGTTTGATCCCATATCTCTTTTAACAGATATAATTGTATTTTCTGGATTTGTAACAGCTTGATTTTTAGCAATTTTACCTACTAATCTTTCTCCATCCTTTGAAAAAGCTACTACTGATGGTGTTGTTCTATCTCCTTCAGCGTTTGGTATTACTACTGCTTCTCCTCCTTCCATTACAGCTACACATGAATTTGTAGTTCCTAAGTCAATTCCTATTATTTTTCCCATAATTTTCCTCCTATTTATTTTATATACAATATTTTTATTTTATTTTTTATTTTATTTGCTTAATTTTGCTTTTTTTAGTTTAAATATTTAAGTCTTTTTTATTATTATTTTTTTATTATTATATTTCATTTATCTTTTGTTAATGTAATTTATTTAATTATTTTGCAACTATAACCATTGCATTTCTAATTATCTTATCTCCTATTTTATATCCTTTTCTATAAACTGTCATAATTTTTCCAGATTCTACTTCATCACTTTCTTGCATAACTATTGCTTGATGATATTCAGGATTAAAATTTTCTCCTACTTTACCAATTTCTTCTACACCATTTTTTGCAAAAAATTCATGTATTTGATTTTCAATAAGAGTTAATCCTTCTTTTAATGCTTCGTCATTTACATCTATATTTATTGCATGTTCTAATGCATCAATTATTGGTAGCATATTTTCTATAATATCTGCCTTAGCATATACAAGATTGTTTTGTTTTTCCTTTACAGTTCTTTTTTTGAAATTATCAAACTCTGCAAAAAGTCTTTTATATTTTTCATCTTTTTCATTTAAAATTTCTTGAAAGTTTTTTTCCATTGCTTGCTCTAATTGGTCTTTAATTTCATTTTTTTCGTCATTATTATTTTGATCATTAATATTTTCATTAGTTAAATCTTTTTCTAATGTTTCATCTATTACTTCATTATTTTCTTCCATATAATTTTACCTTTCTATATGTTTATTAATATTAATATTACTATTACTATATCTATTGTACTTACTATATATTAATAATTTAACCATATTCTTATTTTTTATTTATCTTCATCTTCATCATATAATCCAGATGATAGTTCTTCTAATAGTGCTTTCATTGTAAGTACAACCTTCTTATAATCCATCCTTTTAGGAGCAAGTACTGATATTGTACCAATGTCTATATTATTTAGTTTTGGCCTTAATGATATTACACTAAAATTTTCAAGTCCATCTTTTTCTCCTGCTATTCTTATAGAGATGTCATTATTATCATCATCAATTGTTTCTACTATAACCTTTGGATTTCTAAGTATTTTTAGATACTCTTCTCTTAATTCATTATCTGCAAATTCAGGATTACCAAGTTGTGTCATATTTGGATCAATATGTATAAAATTTTCCTTAATTACATTATTAATTTCATCAATTACTTTTTTAATTATATCTAATCCAATATTCACTTCATCTATAATATAGTCATCAATACTTCCTTCAATCGTTTTAAGGCTATGCCCTACAAGCTTATTTGTAAACAATATTTTAAGCTCTGAAATTGTTTCATCTGATATATTTTGATCAAATTTAATTACAGATTCTTTTACTAATCCTAAATCAGTGATTATAAGTACCATAATTACATTAGGCTTTAATCTAATAAATTCAATGCTATCAATTTTGTCATTGCTCTTATCAGGTCCTATTGCAATGCTTGTATAATGTGTTATTTCAGAAATTGTAGAGCATGTAAGTTTTGTAAGTTCTTCTAAATTATATGCTCTTTTTTCTAATTTTTCTTTAATTTTTGCTATATCTTCAACACTTAATCTATCATCACTTATTAACTTTTCAACATAATACCTATATCCAAGTTCTGATGGTACTCTTCCAGATGAAGAATATGGTTTCTTTAGGTATCCTAATTTTTCAAGTTCTAGCATTTCATTTCTTATTGTTGCACTACTTAAATTAACTGGATATTTTTTAATAAGTGATCCAGAACTTACAGGTTCTGCAGTATCTACATATTCATTTATTATAGTTTTAAGTATCTTCTTTTTTCTACCATCTAGCTCCATATTCCCTCCTTTTTAGCAGTATCTTTTCTAACTGCTAATATAATATAATACAGTTAGCAGTTTGTCAAGTAGATTGCTAATATTTTTTTGAATTTTTTTCATATATTCCATAAATGCTTATTTCATCTAGCTTTATAACATTTAAAAATATTTTAAAGGCATAAAAAAAGATCTAAATTTTAATTTAAATCCTTTTTTATTTTATATTTATTTCTATTATATATTATAATATTTCAAGTACTGCCATATCTGCATTATCACCTTTTCTAGGGTTAAGTTTTACTATTCTAGTATATCCTCCAACTCTATTTTCTTGATTTGCAGCTATTTCGTTAAATAATTTTGCTGGTAAATCTACACCTTCAATTTTATTAATGTTTTTCATTATTTTTCTTCTTGCATTTAATCTACTTGGCATATCTTTTTGTACTTTTATTTTTGTTTCTTCTTTAACTACTTTATTATATTTTTTACCATTTTTGCTAGTTACTTCTTCTGTTACTTTATTACCATTTGAATCTAATTTAGCTCTTACTACAACTTTTTCAACTTCTTCAAAATTATCTTTTTCTTTAACAGCAAGAGATATTAAACTATCTGCTATTTTTTTAAGTTCTTTTGCTTTTTGTTCTGTAGTAACTACTCTACCGTTTATAAATAAGTCAGTAGTAAGTGTTCTTAACATTGCTAATCTTTGATCTGTTGGTCTTCCTAGTTTTCTCATCTTAAAAATCCTTTCTTAGTATATTTATATTAGTTTTCCCTATTACTATATTTTTCCATTTTAAATTTAAATCCTAAATTATGTACAGTATCTACTATTTCTTCTAGTGATTTTGCACCTAAATTTTTAAATTGACTTATTTCTTCAATTGAATAAGATATTAAATCTTCTAATGTTTTAACCTCTTGTATTCTTAAACAATTTAATGGTCTTTTTGTTAATGCTAATTCATCAACTTTTAATTCTAATAATTCTTCATTATTATCTATTTTTGTTTCAACCATTATTTCTTTATCATTTACCTTATCTGATAATTCTGTAAATGCTTCTAAATGTCCGCTCATTATTTTAGCAGCATATGATAAAGCTTCTTTTGCTGTGATACTTCCATCTGTCCATATTTCCATTATTAATTTATCGTAATCTACCCTATTTCCAACTCTTGTGTTTTCAACTGAGTAATTTACCTTAACAACTGGAGTAAATATAGAATCGATTGGTAAATATGATATATCTTCATTTTCTTTTGCATTTTTATCAGATGTATTATATCCTCTTCCTCTTTCAACAGTTAATTCCATATTTAGATTTGCTCCTGCTGAAGCTGTTGCTATATGTACTTCTGGATTTAAAACTTCTAATCCTGCAACTTCTTTTATATCTCCTGCTGTAATTTCACCTTCACCTTTGTGTTTCAAAGATATTTTCTTTGGTTCATCGTCTTCATATTTAAATCTAATTTCTTTTAAATTTAAAATTATATCCATAACATCTTCTACAATGTTTGGTATTGTTGTGAATTCATGTTGAATTCCTTCAATCTTTATACCTGTAATTGCTGCTCCAGGTAAAGAAGATAATAATATTCTTCTAAGTGAATTTCCAAGTGTTGTACCATAACCTCTTTCTAAAGGTTGGCATTCAAACTTTCCATAATTATTTTCTTCATCTACTACTACAGAAGCAATATTTGGCTTTTCAAATTCTATCATTTATACCTCCATATTAAATATATTTGATAAGAATATATTTAATCTAATTAAATACTTTATAGTTATTACGCGATTGTTATTATTAGTATAAAAATTATTATTTTGAGTAAAGCTCAACTATTAAGTGTTCTTCTATTGGTAGATCGATTTCATCTCTTTCTGGAATTCTGATAACCTTTATACTCAAATCTTTTTTATCAACTTCTAACCATTCTGGAACAGTTACAACATGTTCTGCTTCTAAATTTTCTTTTATTACAGGATGTTCTTTTTTAGTTTCTCTAACTTTAATTACATCACCTGCTTTAACTATGAATGATGCAATATCAGTTTTTCTTCCATTTACTTCTATTGCTCCATGTGAAATCATTTGTTTAGCTTGTGGTCTAGTTTTAGCAAATCCTGCTCTGAATAATATATTATCTAATCTACTTTCTAGTATCTTTAATAATTCCTCACCAGTTATTCCTTTTGTTCTAGAAGCTCTTTCAAAATAATTTTTGAATTGCTTTTCACCAACATCATATATAAATTTGGCTCTTTGTTTTTCTCTTAATTGAGTTCCATATTCACTAAGTTTTTTAAAAGATTGTTGTGGTTTTCTATTA
>CAUPPN010000041.1:0-8064 GCA_963513115.1 uncultured Eubacteriales bacterium
TGTAAAAATGTTCATATTTTTCTCCTATTATTTATTTAAATTTCATTTTCTTTTTTCTTATGTTATTTTTTCATTTTAATATATTATTGTTTTTCATGTTCTATTGATTGTATTTGTATATCTTCATCTAATGTTATAGTTGAAAATGAAAATACATAATCATCAAAATCATATTCTTTAAATACAAAGTACATATCTTTTCTATTTTTTTCATCATCTGGTGTTTCTGAATTTATTATATCAACAACTGCAATATAGTAATCACCTAATTTATCAAAATTTTTATACCTATATGTTATATTTTTTGGAAAATAACTTTTGCAATAATTTTCAAATGACTTTTCTGTTTTAAAATTGTTTTCTCTAAATTCAGAATATAGTCTACTATATGCATAATTATAGTCACCTTCAGATATTTTGGTAATTATTCTTCCTAAATACACTTTCATTCTCTTATATGCATCTTCATCTCTTACTTTTTTAACTACTTCTTTATCTTGCTTATTTCCTGTATAATATGAAACTTTTTCCTCATTTAAATCATGACTTTTTGTTAAATTATATATCAACATCGCAATTGAAGCTAACAATAATATTATTGCAATGATAGAAATTGTAATATATATCTTACTGCTTTTTTCATTCTGTTTTGACTTATTATTTCTCTTTTCTATTGCTTCATTTATTCTATTATTTATATCATTTATATTATTTCCCATATTATTACCTTATTTATAATATTAATTTTTACTATTACCATTATTTAATATATTATTTTCTTTAATATTCATAAATTCATCTGCTGATAATGGACTACCATTTGAATTAGTGTTTGCATTTGTCTTATTAAAGTTTTCAGCATATTTTTTATCATAATTTCCTGCAGTTAATCCTTTTGCTTTTTGATTATTATATGCATTATCAAATTGTTTAGTATCGATTATATTTTCATTTTTATTTAATCTATTGTAGTTTTTAATATCTACATCTGTTACACCATTTAGTTTTTCTATCTCTTTTTTATATTCTTCTAATTGTTTTTCAAGTTCTATTTCCATTTTTGCCTTTATATCTAACAATTCTTTTGCGTCTTTGCCAGTAGTTTTAGTAAATTCTTCTATAGTCTTCTTAGCTTTTTCTTCATTTCCAAATAATTCATTATACATTTTCTTAGTAATTTCTGCTTTATCTTTATTTGATTTAATTATGTCTTCATTTCTTGATTGTTCTATTGCTTTATTGATATGTTCTACAGCTTCTTTACTTTCTTTTGTATACTCTTTTTTTGCTTCATCTTTTAGCTTCTTATCAAACACTTCATCTTTTACTATATTTTTGAAGCTATTGTCTACTCTTACTTCATTATATCCCTCAAGTGCAGTATATGCTTTTGTTTCATTTAATTCTACTTTTTCTTCACCAGGCTCTAAATTAGCATTATAATTTTCATTTAGTTTTTCATTTAATCTATTTAATGATTCATTATATCCATTTAGCTTTTCATCATGTTCTTTCATAATATCTTCTAAACTATATCCATCTTTATATCTCTCTTTTATAGTTCTTTCAATATTTTCTTTAGAACCAAATTCATTAATATATTGATCTATTTTAGCTTTTGCATCCTGCTCTAATTTTTCTAATTCTTTCTTTTTGTCATCTGTTAAATTATCTATCTTATTTCTAAACTTATTTACTATTTCCTTTTCTTTTTTAGATAAGTTTGATGCACTATTTGCCCCAGCACCTAATGCTCTTACTTGAGCAATTGCTCTATATCTATTAAATATCTCTCTATAATCTGGATCGCCACTTACTTCAAATACTCTATCTGAAACATCACCATAATCACCTTCGATTAGTGCAAATTCTTTTTCAAATGATTCTTTTTGTTCAATTGCATCTTTTAACACAGAACTTGCAGCTACTGCTCTTTGTTTATCATCTAAAGTATTTAAATTTACAGTTCCACTGTGTAATCCTGATAGTAATTGTTGTGCAGCTGTATTTGCTTCAAGTAATGTATAATTTTTCTCATCCATTAAGTGTTTCTTGTAATCTGCAATTGACTTTTCAAAATCTTGTAATATGTTTTCTTTACTATCCGCTTGATTTAATGTATTAAAGAATGCTCTTAATGCTGCCTTTCCTTCTTTTGTTTCAGGATCCATATTTTGTCCTGTAATTGCAGAATATGTAGAAGCAAGATTTGCCGCTTTTTCTGCTCCCTTATCTACTCCAGAATTATATGTACGTAGTTGCTCTTTTCTAGTCTTTTTAAAATCTGATCTTGTATTTGTATATTTATCTATAGAAGAACCTACTCCATATCCAGTTAACGCACCTGATGCTCCTCCCATAATTCCGTAACCTGCTATCATACTACCATATGCCCATTTATTTCTATATGCTGATCTAAATAGGTTTGCATATGCACCTGTAGCTTTTTTAAGCGCTCTATTTGCTTTATTTTCTTTAGATAATTTTGGTGGTTCAATATCCTTAATTGATTCTGGATTAGTTGCTCCTTCAACTTCAGCGCCATTATTTTCAGCATTTTCAATAATTGCTGTTTGATCTCCTGGATTTACTGTATCAACACCTTCTAAGTTCATATCATCTGCTGACACTTCATAATTTTCTTCAGAATTTTTTTGTAATTGAGCATCATTATTTCTAGCAGCTTCTTCATCTGAATTATCTTCAAGTTTAGCAGATGGAGTTTCATCTCTTTTTAATCTACCATATTTAATATGATCTCCTACATAGCTTTCAGCTTTTTTGCCTACTTTTTTACCTACATAGTTTACTACTTGTGATCCTAAGATTGCTTTAGCTATTGTTGATCCGTCTTTTATACTAGTACCTTTTCCTAAGTCAAACATTCCCATTAATAATTTTTCTATATCTTTAATAAAATCTAGTGATATTATTGCAACCATTAAATGTAATGGACTAAATCCTATATCTCCAAATATTTCTGCAGCAAGTCCATTTGTAGCTCCTGGATTTGCTATACTACTTACAATTGACATTGTTACATAAAATAGTATTGCATGTACGGGTTGTATAAAGATTTTACCCATAAACTCTTTATTCCATGTAGAAAATGCTTGTGCTTTTTTATCTCCTAATTTATCTACTGAATATGTTACTGTAATAAGTGGTGCTATTATAATTAAAAATGCAATATTTAGCATTCTTTTAATGTATGCAAATAGGAATTCAACTGTAAGCATTAATAATTTTCCTAAAAGTATTATACTTGTTACTTGCAATATAGGAGAAAAGAATACTATTGTATTTAAGAACAGTCCTCCAATAATTTTGTCAAAATTAACTATTTCTCCTAATGAATTTGAAAGTGCAGAAATTATTGAATCATTTAAATATATTGCACCTACAATAACTATTGCAAGTACCATAAGTATAACAACACTCATTCCCCAATTTTTAAGCATCTCTTTTATATCTGAAATTGTAGACGCATTATTAGATAGCATGGCTCTTATTGATAGATATATTAGTATTAAGAATAATATTGCAACAGTTAATAGCATCATTATTCTAAACCATTCAGATACATTTAACGCAAATTCTGATAATCCCGCTTCGCTTGCTTTTTCTGGTGATACAAAAAGCATTGGATTTGTTAGTGGTATTTTATTAAAAAATAGTGAAGCTGGTGTTAATATTTGAAAATCAGATATTCCTGTAGAAAACACACTAACTAGCATAAATCCTGCTGTTACTACAATTGTAGCTATAATTATAAATGGTGAAACTAGTACACCAAGAAGTCCACCTAATACACCTAATATTCCCTTTTGTACTAAATTAAAAGTAGAACTTTCTGTATTTTGCTCTGTCTCAGCAAAAGCTACATTATTACTAATTATAATTGTTGCTACTATTAAAAGTACTGAAATTATTAATTTTAGTATTTTCTTTTTTTGTTTCTTCTTCACTTTTCTATCCTTTTCTTCTTTTTTTATTATACAACAAGATAATTGTTATTACTTTATTTATTTTATTTTTTTGTTTTTTTATTTTGCTTTTTTATTTTTTTCTTTATCTTTTTCTTATGTTTTAACTAATTAAATTATTATTCGTTTTTTTCATCTTCATTTTCATCATCTTCTTCATCTAAGTAATCATAATATGTATAATTATATCTTGGATTATCTCTTAATTTTTCCGGCATTACTTCTCTATACTTATTATCCATCTCTGATCTCAAATCAATATTGTTTTTTGCATTTAAGTTTGATTCGTTATTTTCACCTAATTCTTCAATTTTTCCAGACACTTCTTCTTTTGCTTCTCCTAATAGTGTTATCATATCTTCAACTGCGCCTAAATCAGTTCCTTCAATATCTGTTAATACGTTTTCTTGCATTTGAACATTCTTATTATCTTCTAATGGTTTTGTATATTGCATAAATGCTTGCATATCCATTGCAATTTGTTGATCGTTAATAGCTTTTACAAAGTTTCTTTCTTTTTCATTTAATTCTTCAATTATTAGCTTCTTGTCACTTAGTATATAATCTATTAATTGATCTGCAGCTCTTGCTGCTTCTTCAGCTGAAAGTTTTCTTTCCTTTGCAACATTTTTAACATATTCAGTATATGCTTTTTTATACTCCATATCTAATTTACTTAATCCAGTTTTATTATCTATAGTATTTTGTTTTTTAATTATTTCTTTATAGTATTCTCTAGCATTTCTAGTTCCTTCTTCTGTTCTAGTATCAGTATTGAAACTTTTTAGCTTTCCATTCTTATCATATGTTCCTATTTGTCCTGCTCTGTCAACATTTTTAACTTGTTGTCTTGCAGTAGCTCTTAAGCTATTTCTATAATTATCATTTTTTTGCTTTGCAGTAAGGCCTCTATACTTTGAAGTAGATTCTATAGCCTTCTTAGTAGCAGTATAACCTGAAATTGCTCCTACTGTTGCTCCTACAAACATTTCTTGATTTGCAGCCTGTCCTATTATTGCACCAGTATATGCACCTCCGACTTTTAGTCCTAACTTACCTGCAGTTATTGCTACACCTTTAAGCCTTTTTTTAATTCCTTTTTTCTCTTTCTTATTTCTAATATTTTTAGTTCCTGATAATTTTTTAGAATCTTTTGCACTACTTCTTTTTGTGGCAATTTTAATTTTATCAAATGTAGATAACTTAACTCCTGCCTCTTGCAAATCATCAATATTAATTTCTTCATCTGGTGAATTAATTTCACTTGAATTAACTTCTGGTACATTTTCTATTTCATTATCATTATTATTTTCACTATCTATATTTTCATTTGCGTTATCACTTGTATCTACATTTATACTTTCATTTTCATTTGCATTTACACTTCTATCTTTATTTTTATCATCATCTGCTTTTTTGTTAGATTCACCATTATCTTTTAATTTGATATCACCAGTTCTGTTTTTGTCTAATTCTTCTTTTCCTTTTTTAGCTACTCCATAAGTTTTTTGTGCTAATTCTTTTACAGCTATTACTGAAACTAAAGAAGTCTTACTATCTTCTGCTTTTGATATATGTTCTGAGAATAATTTTTTAATTAATTTTTCAGCATTATATATAAATCCTAATCCAAAAAATACTAGTAATAATGTTGGAACAAATTTTATTATATTTGTTTCATTTTCTATTTGCCCAAGCGAAGACATTGGTAATATCAAAGATACATATATTAATATATGAAATAATTGTATAAATATATTTGATGAGTATTCTTTGATCCATTTTCCATACGCATTAGATTTACCATTTAATCCACCTGTTACATATGTAAGCGATACAATTGGTGCTATCATTATCAAATATCCTACTTTTACTGCTCTTCTTAGATAATAGAAAAACATTATACTTGTTATAACCATAATTGCTATTGCAAACATAAATGCAATATTTGCATCTAATCCTATGCCTTTCATACTTCTTGCTGCTAAATCTAATATGAAATTTCCTGATAGTCCATTTACATTTTGAAGTGCTGTATCTAATGCCTTACAAATATAATCATTTACATATAGCATAGTAAATGCTATAAATATTACTGAAAATAGCATTACCATACCCTTAATCCATGATGTTAGTAATTCCTTATTTTGTGCTTTTTTATCTGCAGTCTGCATTTCAAGCATTGATCGTATTGATCCAACAATAAGTAATAGAAAGTGTATACCAATTACTAGATAAAATATCATCCAATATACTCTTGATATAGTATCAGTATATGTAGCATTCATTTTTCCACCTTGTGCATTTAATAGGAAGTCTAGATTTAAAAATGAAATCTTACCAAAAAACATTTGATCTACACTTACAAATTCACCAGCAAATGTTATTGATATTAAAGTATATACAGCTATTGCAAGTATTAAAAATACAAATCTTATTACATATAATATAAGTTGTATTGCTTTTGAGGCTATATTAAATGCAGATACTCTTTTTAATTCCGTTACATCTGTTGATGCTAAACTATTATTTAAAAATAATAGGCAAGAAACCACTATGATAGAAATTATCATAATAGTTTTAATAGTTTTTATATTCTTGATGTTTATTATATTTTTAAGATTTTTCTCTTTTAAACTATCTTTTTTCTCCTTGCCCAATATTCTCATTTTTTCTCCTATTTTATTTATTATTCATCTTCATCTTTATCTAATCCTAAAGATTTTTTAAATGCTTTGTCTTTTTCTTCATTTCTTGCATCCTTATGCTTCTTTGTTTCAGCTTCTAATAATATTAATATGTCTGCCATTTCGTCATCTGTCATTGTATTGCTTTCAGTTGTACTTAATGGGTTTTTACGACTTTTTTCTCCTCTTTCAGAGTAGTTATATCTTAATTTATTTTGTTTTATAATTTCTTCTAATGTATTTAATGCACTTTCATCTGTTTCAATATTATAATATTTTTCAATATCTTTTTGCTCTACAAATTCACTGTCTATCATTCTATTAACAATATATTCTACCTTTTCTTTATCATTATTAAATGCTGCTAATATATTCTTTTCAGTTTCTTTTGCTTCTGCATCTTTAAGCTCTTTATTTATAATTTTTGCATACTCAATTTCATTTTCATATGCACTTCCTATATCTCCATGTGTTGCAGAAGTTCCTTGCATTGCCTTTATTCCTTCTAAGCTTTCACCATTATAGTATTTATTTGCAAATTCTATTTGTTCTTCAGTTTGTGCAATTTGTTGTGCTTCTATATTATTCATTAAATTTTCCATATATTTATCTGCTTCAATATAGCTTAATAATCTATCTTGTTTTAAATCTATTGCATCGCCTAAAGTTAAATCACCTATCTCTGTTTTCCTTAATTTATCCATTTTTGCAAGCTCTTCATCTGGTACATTTATTGCTTTATATACTAATTTTTGATTTCTATCTATACTTGAATCTATTTTATTATATGCAACTTGATCTTTAGTGTTATTTATATACTTCGCACTTGTGTCATTTGGCTCTGTCATTATATCTGAAACTTTTGCATTTCTTGCGGTGGCTTCCATTTCAACTGTATGTCTTACAGTTTCAGCTGTATAATTTTTAACATCTTCAACATCATATACTGTTAATGATAAATTATTTTCTCTTATAACCTTCTCAACTTCTTTTGTTACTACATCATCACTTAGTTCTGATAATGACTTATTTTTCAATCTATTAATTGTTGCAGTTTTTATCATTTCTTGCATTTTTCTTGTTATAAAATCTCTATTTGCAACATCATCTAAGTTAAATTTTTGATCTCCATGTATAACTTCTGCATTATATATTTTGTTATATTCAATCATATCTGTTGTGCTATAATTTTTATTGAATTTTTCTTGGATTGTGTTTTTTACACCTTCAATGCTCATATCTTGCAATTTTTCAAAATCTGTTGTATTTTTTCCATAATTTTGCATTGAATCTATATATCCTTCTTTTATGAACAATTCTCTTACTTTATCTTGTTCAAGTGTTGCGTCTATCTTGACTAATTCTCTATATGCAGCATTCATACTTCTAGC
>CAUPPN010000042.1:0-7825 GCA_963513115.1 uncultured Eubacteriales bacterium
ACAACGACTTAGAGTATAGTGATGATAATAACAATATTAATGGCAATAACAATAACTACTATAATTAATAATATTATATAATTATTAGACATAAAAAAGAGTAAGAATTTATTTTATCTTACTCTCTTTTTGTATTTTTATATTTTATATATTCTTGTAGAATTATTCTTCATCATGTTCTTCTAAAGTTTTTTTAGCATTTTCTACTTTTTTCTCTTCTATTTTATCTCCTGCTTTTTCTGCAGCTTCTTGTGTTTTTTCTTTTACTTCTTCAGCCTTTTCTCCTGCTTTTTCTTTAAGATCCTCAGTAGCATCTTGTAATTCTTCTTTTCTAGCTTCGTCTTCAGCTTTTACTTCTTCTTTTTTCTCTTGCTTTTCTTGTTCGCTCATTGTAGTTTCACCTTTTTGGTTTGTCTCAACTTTTTTATTTTTTCTTACTAATAATACAACAAGAACTATTGCTAATATTACTAGAACTACTAGGAAAATTTTTCCTCCATTGTTTTCATTATTATCCATATGAAAACTCCTTTCAAATTAAAATTATATATTTGTATACTTCTAAAATTATATTTAATTTAATTTAATTAATTTAATTTTATTATATATGTATACATTAATTTATATATTATCTCTTCTATTAGTATATTTCAAGTATAATTTATATATTATTACTTATTTGATTTAATTATATTATATCACTATTATTTTCTTTTTAATTTTCTGGTGAAAATTCATCTTGTATTTCTTTTAAGCTTTTATCTAATTCAGATACTTTTAATATTTTTTGCTTATTATTTTTTCCTAAAAGTATTACTTTTTCACATACTTTTTCAATAACATTAGGATTTGTAGAAGATATTATTGTTGTATATTTTTCTTTAACATTTAGTATTAACCTTCCTAAAGCTAACATGTCATCTTCTGTTAAATCTCTAAATGGATCATCTAATAATACTATTTCTGGTTCTCCAATATATGCTGATGCAACAGATATCTTTTTTTCTTCTTCTAATGATAAATCAGCAACATTTTTTTCAATAAGATCATTAATATCGAATTTATCTATTATGTATTTCATCTTATCTTCATAATTTTTTATATTTTTTCCTCTGATTTGCATTTCAAAGAATTTCTTAACAGTAAACATTTTATATATAGAAGGGTTTGCCATGCTTCCAATCTTTTTTCTTACTTTAAGTACATCTTCATATACATCTTTTCCATCTACTATTACTTCTCCTGTAGTTGGCCTTTGTATTCCCATTATCATATCTAACAATAGTGTCTTACCAGATCCTTTTCTTCCAAGAACTCCTACAATATCTCCATCTTCTATTTTAATATTTAAGTCTTCAAATATTATTTTACTATTTTCTTTCTTGTTTAAATTTTTTATTTCTATCATTTTTCTTCTTTCTTTCCACATTATATATTTTAAATTATATATTTTATTCTTGTTTTATTATTATTTATTTTTTTATTCTTTTCCTGCATATTTGAAAATACCTGCATATATTTTCTTACCATCTTCTATAAACATTTTTTCATGTTCTGTTACTATATTTTTTTCAGTTGGTAACTCTGATTCAAATATGTCATTTGATTCTAGATCATATGTTAAATTTTCCGTATTAAAATTTAGTTTTTTAAAATATTCTAAGCTATCTTCAAAAAAGTTTAAATCATCTGTTTTAAAAAATATCTCTTTTGGATAATTAAGAAAAGATAAATATTTTGCAAGTTTTGTTGGGTATGTAAGTCTTCTCTTATTATGCTTATCTCTTGGCCATGGATTTGAAAAGTTTAAATATATTCTTTCAACCCTATCTATAGTATCAAATACATAGTCTATATTTTCTGCATCTTGTCTTGCTATTGCAATATTTGGAAAATATATTCCTAAATTAGATTCTTGTATTTTTGCATATATTTCCTTATTTTCTTTATTTAGATTACTTTCTACAAAAATCAAATAATCATTATATATTTCATTTAATTCATCATATGTTAAGTCTGTAGTATCAACTAAGTTACCTTGAAACATTATATTGTCTGGTATTTCATTTCCATTTTTTATATCTTCTTTTAATTTAATTAGGCTTTCAAAATCTTCCTTGCTCATTTGCATTTCTTTAAAATATCTTCTTTTTATACCATTTAATGCTGCTGCTAACTGCTCCCTTTCTTCATCTGTTATATACATATATTCATTTTGTATTTTTCTTTTAGCAAGTCCTAACATCTTATCTACTACATCTATTCCTATGTAATTTATGCATAATTTCTTATCATATGATGTTTTTGCAAGTTTTGATATAAACTCACCTTTTCCAATCCCTATTTCTAAATGTATTGGATAATCATTTCCAAATATTGTATTCCAATTTCCTACATATTGTTTAGGATCTTTTATATATCTTTCAAAATCTCTTAATTCTTCATCTAGCCATTTCTTTTTTCTTATTCTCATATATCTTCCTTTTAGTCCCTTTAATCATTGCTCTCTTCTGATACTGTTATCGCATTTTCTTTACCACTTTTTAATCTAGAAATATTTTCTCTGTGTGATATTAGTATTATTATAGCCACTACTATTCCCATAATTACATATGACTTACCACTTCCTACGATTTTTGTATTTTGTGCTTGTAAAAACATCATAAGTATTGGATATAATAGTGCTATTGTAATTGATGCAATAGATACCATATTAGTAAGTGCTATTAGTACTATTGCAAATATTAATAATATTACTGTAATCATTGGGTTTATTAAAAGTGAAGCACCTGCAAATGTTGCAACTCCTTTTCCACCATTAAATCCAAAAAATATTGGGAAAATATGTCCTAACATAACAAAAACACTTGCAATTTCTACTGGTAATTCTGGTGACACTTTAAATATCTTTGCAATCATAGCAGCTAAAAATACTGAAAGTGTTCCTTTAAGTACATCTAATAGGAATGTTGGTATTCCTGCTTTTGCTCCTGCAATTCTAATTACATTTGTTGTTCCAGCACTATGGCTTCCATATTCTCTAGGGTCAATTCCTTTTATTTTTTTTGTTATTACAACTCCAAATAATACACTACCTAATAGGTATGCTATTAATGCTGATAATGATACTGCTACTACCATTTTTTCTTTTCCCCACTTTCTTTTATATTAATTTTTAATCTAACTCCTTCAAAATCTTCTGCTTTTCTAAAATTATTTAAGATATATCTTTGATATGAAAAATGAAATAATCTTTTTTCATTTACAAATATAGTAAATGTTGGGGGTTCAACTCCTGATTGTGTTCCATAATATATCTTTAATTTCTTACCTTTATCTGATGGTGGCTGATTTAAAGAAATCGATTCTTCTAATATTCTATTTACATCTGCTGTTGATATTCTTTTTAATGCATTTTCTCTTATCCTATTTAACATTGGATATATCTCTGAAATTCTAAGCCCTGTTTTAGCTGACACAAACATTATTGGTGCATAACTTGCATAGCTTATTTTAGCTTCAACTTCTTTTAAATACTTATTATATGTACTATTATCTTTTTCAATTGCATCCCACTTATTTACAAGTACTAATATTCCTTTTCCCATATTGTGTGCAATTCCTAGTATTTTAGTATCTTGTTCTTTTATTCCTTCTTCAGCATCTATAACAAGTATTGCTATGTCTGCTCTTTCTACTGCAAGTTCTGATCTAATAATACTATATTTTTCAATATTGTCATCTATCTTACTTTTCTTTCTAATTCCTGCTGTATCAATAAAAGTATATTTACCATAACTATTATCTACAGGTACGTCTACTGCATCTCTTGTTGTTCCCGCAACATTACTTACTATGCTTCTATTTTCACCTATTACCCTGTTTATTATTGAGCTTTTTCCTACATTTGGTTTTCCTATTATTGCAACTTTAATTCTTTCATCTTCTGCATCAAATTGTTCAATATCTATTTCCTCTACTATCTTGTCTAGCATATCTCCCAAGCCCTTATATGTTGCTGCAGATATTGGTAATGGCTCACCTATTTCATAAAAATCATAAAAGTTATCTGGAAGTTCTCCAAACTTATCACATTTATTTACTGCAAGTACTACTTTCTTTTTAGCTTTTTTTAATTTCCTATGTATTTCCTTATCTTCTGCTGTTAAACCTATTTTAGCATCTACTAAAAACAATACAATATCTGCTATTTCTATAGCTGCATCTGTTTGTAGCATCATTTGCTCTTTGATATTATCACCTTTAATTTCTTCAATTCCTGCAGTATCCACTAAATCAAATGTCACTCCATTCCATGTAGTTTCTGCAACTATCCTATCTCTTGTAACTCCTGGCACATCGTCTACAATTGATAGTCTTTTTCCAATCAAGTAATTAAAAAGTTGTGACTTACCAACATTAGGTCTTCCTATTATTGCTATTATTGGTTTCATATTTTACCTTTTACCTTTTAATCATATTTCAATACTTGCATTATATCATGTTTTTAGGAATTTTTAAAGGCAAGTATATACTTTTAATACTTTCAAAATACTTTAAAACATATATTTTTAAAAGCATAAAAAAAGCTACTATTCCTAGTAGCCTTGTTTCATAATACCAAGTATTAGTCTTCTTTTGGTTCTTCTGTTTTTTCTTCAGCTTTTTCTTCTTCTTTTGGTTCTTCAGCTTCTTCGTAAGCGTCTAATACCATTTTTTGAATCATTACTCTAGTATCAGTATTTATTGGATGAGCAACGTCTCTAAATTCACCATTTTGAGTTTTTCTGTTAGGCATTCCTATAAATAATCCATTAACACTGTCGATTATTTTTATATCATGAATTACAAAACAATCATCTATTGTAATTGATGCTATTCCTTTCAATCTGTTTTCTGTATTAAGTTTTCTAACTCTTACATCAGTTATTTTCATATTAAGTACCTCTCTTATGTTTTGTTTATATTTCATAGTAATTAACTATGCTTACTTTATATATACCACATTCAATATTACTTTGTACAGTATTTTAATCATTTTTTTATTAAAATTATATTACAAATTGTTTCTTTGTCTTACTACGTCATATATTAATATTGCTGCAGATGCTGATGCATTAAGTGATTGCACCTTACCTATCATTGGTATATTAACTAATATATCACATTTTTCTTTTACAATCCTACTTATTCCATTCTCTTCACTACCTATTACTATGGCAATTGGTCCTTTAAGGTTTGTATTATAATATGTATCGCATTTTTCTACATCTGTTCCAATAATCCATAATCCATTTTCTTTTAATTTTTCTATTTCACTTGTAATATTGGGAACTCTTGATATCATCATATGATTTACAGCACCTGCAGATGTTTTATTTGTAGCTGGTGTAACTTGTGCTGAATTTCTTTTTGGTATTATTATTCCATGTGTTCCTGCAGCTTCTGCAGTTCTAATGATTGCGCCTAAATTATTTGAATCAGTTATCTTATCTAATATAATAATGAATGGATCTTCATTATTTCTTTTAGCTTTTTCTAAAATGTCTTCAGTGTATACATATTCAAATGGATTTACACTTGCAACAATTCCCTGATTGTTTTTAGCAAGCTTATCTATTTTAGGTTTATCTACAAACATTACAACTAATTTTTTAGCTCTTGCTTCATCTACTATTTCTTTTATTTTAGAATTATTATTTCCTTTCATGACCCATATCTTATTTATATCTTTATCTTCTTTTAATAATTCTCTTACCGGATTAATTCCATAAATATAATTTTCATCTTTTGAAAAATCATTTTCTTCTTCTTTTGCTTTTAAAAGTTTTGCATCTTTTTCCATATTTTCATTATTACTATAATATTTTTTATTATTTCTATTATTATTTAAATATCTTTTATCTTTTCTCATACTTTTTATTTTCTTCTTTCATAAAATTTAATTTTTTTCTTTTTCACTAATTTTCTCTTTTTTCTAATCCTTTTTTACTAAATATAGTTTTTATCTTGTCACTAATTGCAACATTACCTACCATACTTGTAACTGGTATTGCAAGTACTATATATGGAATTATATATCTTGATTTTGTTTCCCATAACATATGGAAATACATTCCACCTATTATTATTAAGGCAAATAATAATATTTCATTATCTACCTTTTTACTTTTTAATCCTTTAATAATTACTATTAGAAGGCTAGATAATATATATATTAATATAGCTTTTTGCATAATTGCAAGTGACTTTTCTATCTTTTCTAATCCTTCTTTTACTTGAACATTATTTTTATATATTGGATTATATGTATTTTCTTCTTCTGTACGTGTATATAGCCATAAGTCAACATTATTCCATATTGCTGTATATGTATTTTCATTCCAAGTAGATACTAATTTTTTAATATAGAAATCTATAGCATATCTTTTATGACTTAACATATATGAAATTCTTTCCTTTAGTTTTTCTTCATAAAACTCTTTTGCTGCATCTTTTTCTTTCCTTCCAGGTGCTGCAACGTCATTATTATACCAGCCATTTGCTCTTGGAGATTCCATCATAGCCATATACAAATATCCCTTAATAGTATATGCTTCTCTTATATCTTTAAGATTGTATTTTTCTATTAACATATTATTGTATATCTTTGGTACAACTATTGTAAGAGCAAGTAATAATAGTATTCCTACTACATTTTTTATTATATCTGTTTTTGCATCTTTTTTTAACTTATCTAATTCATTTGCTTCTTTTGATTCTTTATTTGTAATATCTTTTTTATATGTATTAATATACATACTAATTTTTTCTAATAAGTAGAATATTAAAAACATTGTTTGTGCAATTACAACAACAGTAGTATTTTTCCTAACTATACAAGCAAACATCATAAGTATTGAAGCAAATATTAAATATTTGAAATTACAATTTTTGTTTTTTTCTTCTTTTTCTTCTGCTTCTTCTTCATTGCTTGCATTTAACTTACTATTCTTTACGTATAGTAGCATTAAATATGTAGCTACAGTAGATAACATAAGTGATGGTATATCGCCATATATAAATGTTACAAGCATAGGTAATGGTAAAAATAATAATATAAGTATTGTTGCAATTGAAGAATTACCATTATATTTTTTAGCAATTAATTTTCCAATTTTTGTAATCATATATATTATTATTAAATTGCATAATATATTAAATCCAAGCCATACACCATATGAATCTGTTCCAAATAATTTAAATAATAAAAAGTACATCCTCATAATCCCTAATTGATGTGGATAAGTTGCCATATAATATTTATTATCATCTGACATTCCAATTCCTTTAAATTCTTCTGATGCAGATGTGTATATGCTTTCTTGATCTACAGCGACTACTACATCTATATCTCTAATATATAATATTAGAAATATCTGCAGTACTATACTTGCAACAATTCCAAGTGCAAATAATATCTTCTTATATTTTTCACTAACTTTGTCAATTTTAGATAATATACATATAACTAGTATAGAAAGTAGTATATAACCTATCTTACCTATTGTCACATATGATATTTCAATATGTTCTGAAATATTATTTACTAATTTTGCTGAATATACGAATTGAAGTATTATTAACAATAATATAGAAAGAAAAGCAATTACAAGTATTGCTTTTTTAATAATATTTAATATATTATTTTTCCTATTTGATAATTGCTTTTCTACTTTCTTTTCTTTAATATTTTTATTTTTTAACATCTTATTTCTACCCTATTATTTTTATAATATATGATAGTTTATTCACATATATTTGTGTTTGTATACTTTTCTTTATC
>CAUPPN010000043.1:0-7728 GCA_963513115.1 uncultured Eubacteriales bacterium
GTCTATTTCAAATAATGCTTTTACATATTTAAAATATTTTTCTGCTTCTTCCTTGTTTGAAATTTCAACTTTGTATAATGATAATAAATCATTATATATTTTAGTCTTACCTACTATTGCCATTTTAAAATTGTATTTTGAATCATACATTTCATATGTTATTGGCCAATTATCTGTAAAATACCATAATTTGTTTTCAAGTTCTGATATCATTTCTGTACTTAAATAGTTATGGCTATTTGCATACATATATATTGGTGCATATATATACTTTTCCTTCTTATTTTTTTTATTACTATTTTCTTTTTCTAGTGCTATCTTTTCTTTAAGTAAGTATATGAACTCTGAAAATTCATTTTCGTCAGAACATACAAGCATAAAATATCTATCATCTAATGCACTATAATATATATTCCATCTAGATGATCTTTCATATGTGATATCAAAAGGTGCGTTTTTTATATATTCTTCTTGATCTTTTCCTATTTGTTCTACTATTTTTTTATCAAAGTGTTTCAAAATATTTGCAAATGTTAAAAAGTTAGAAACACCTTCTTGTAATTCTTCCTCTCTAATTAAGTAACTATTTAAACTTATTGCATCTTTGTATTTTACACTTAATTTTTCATCATTGCTATGATTAGTTATTAAAATATCTATCTTACTTATTGGAACATTCATATATATACTGTTTTTTTCTTCTGAAAATGCATCACTTGCTTTAAAATTTAATCCTTTAAAATCCTTAATTACAGGTGATGGATTATCTAAATCTAAACCAATATATTCTAACCTATCTTTTAATTCACCAATTTCCATATTTTTCTTCTTTCGTTTATTATTCTTTCTATTTTTCTTAATTAATATAATTAAACTAATATATTTAATGTACATTTAATTCGTGTACATACATCTGTTTTGTATGTTTTAGAATCACTATCTATTTCACTTAATTCTTGAAGAATGTATTTTAATCTTTTTACTCCATTCTTTTTTGCAAATTGCATATATCTATTTACCAAAAATCTTTGATTTGGTTTTAATTTAAGTAGTTTTTCTAAATCATTTGTTGTTCCTTCTTTTATGCTAATTGATGTTAAATATATTTTTCTAATATATCCATATATATATCCCAAAACAGAATTTTCACTTTGTGTAATACACATTTCATCTATTAACTTAAAAGCTTTTTGTTTATTTCCTTTTTGCAGTTCATTTGTTATTTCATATATTTTTGATTGCTCTGTTTTAATACAAACTCTATCTATATCTTCTATTGTTATCTTATTACTGTCTAAATATTTTAATTTATTATATTCATTAATTAAAGTATATGTTTCATCTTCTACCATTTCACAAAGGTATGTAACTTCTTGTATGCCCATATCTATCTTATCTTTTTTTGCAAGTGATAGTAATAATTTTTTCCTATCATTTGCATTTATCCTATCATATGATTTAACATTAAAAAGTTTAGGATTATCTTTTTCATTTTTTACAAATATCTTGTATAATTCATTTTTAGTATCTACTTCTTCTTCAATAAAACACAATGTTAAATCTTCAAATATATCTTCTAACTTTTTAGCATCTTTAAAAAATCCTATAATCTTCTCATATTCTTTTTCATTTTTTTTCTTATTTGAAAAATAATTACTATTGTATACAGTAATTATTTTTTGTTCTTTAAGAAAAGAAGGTAGCAATATTTCATCTTCTAATTCTTCAAAATTAGGTTTTAAAAACTCTACCTTATTAATGCTTTGGCTATCTCTTTTCTTAATTATATTATTTAAATTATTCTTTTTTAGGTATTCATCCTTACCATATATTAAATTTATGCTTGCCATCTACTTTCCTTTTACTTTTTATGTTACAAATACTTATCTAAAAGTGACTTTGTATTACCTGCATTTGCATCACAAACTGCAATTGCAATACTATCATTTACATCATCTAATCCTGGCATTTTTTTTATGCCTAATATGCTTTGTGTCATCTTTTTGACCTGTGTTTTAGTTGCTCTTCCATATCCTGTTACACCTTGTTTTACTTGTAATGGTGTATACTCATTTATCTCTAATCCATTTTGCTTTGCTGCAAGTAGCATAATTCCTCTAGCTTCTGCAACTTTTATTCCTGTTTTTATATTATTATTGAAAAACAAATCTTCTATTGCCATTCTTTGTGGTTTATATTCTTTGATTATATTATCTAATTCATTATATATATCTACTAGTCTTTGGTTAAACTCAGAAAAGGCTTCAGTTTCAATTGCTCCTGCTACAACTAAGTTGTACTTATTATTATAGTAATCCAGAATCGCATATCCTGTTATTCCATAGCCTGGGTCTATTCCTAATATCCTCATTTTAATCCTATCTTTTCTATCTTATTCTATTTTCTCTTTTTATTTTTTACTATTATTACTTAAAAAGTATAGTAATTATTGCAGCAACTGACCAAGCTTGTGTAATTGTTCCATTTGGATCATATGGAAATACTGAATCTGCAATCTCAGATATTCCATTTACACATGGTCTTTGGTATATATTTTTTAAGAAAGTATCATATGTTTTTTTAATAAAATCTTCTTCTTGCTTTTCATATTCTTTCTTGCCTGTTAACTCTTTTACATATTTTAATCCATTATAGTATGGTAAAAGTAGCCATGGCCATGTTATACCATTATGGTATGAAAAGTCTCTTTTCTTAGAATCTCCAAAATATTTATCTGTATAGTGGTCTTCTCCTTTTGCAAGTGTTTTTAATCCATACCTATTTAATAGTTTTTTAGTTACTATATCTAATATACTTTCAGCTATTACTACATCGTCTATTATCTTATGTGTAAGTGATATTGCAAACATTTGGTTAGGCCTAATATTATCACTTTCTACTGTATCTTTTAGTCCACCTTTTTTACTTACAAATTCTTTCTTAAATGATTCTTTGCATTTTATTGCCATATCATTTAATTTAACTTGCATATTATGGTCTTTTGTTTTTTCTGAAAGTGTTTGCATTATTTTAAGTGCATTATACCAAAGTGCATTAATTTCTACTGCTTTTCCATTTCTTGGTGTAACTGGATATCCGTCTACTTTTGCGTCCATCCATGTATTTTGTATATTTGGACTACCACTTGCAAGTAAGTAATCTTCATCTAAATATATATTATTTTCAAAAAATGTTATTCCATTTTCATAATTTTCAATTATATCTTTTAACTTATCATATAAATTATCTAATACAAAATCATAATCATTTGTATATTCTAAATATTTTGCAGTTGTTTCGAATAATAGTAATGAAGCATCAGCTGAATTGTAGTAAGGTGTATTTTTTTCATCATACCCATTTGGTACTAATCCATTTGATATATCTTTTGTTAAATATAATAATACATTTTTTGCTTCTTCATATCTTTTAGTTTTTAAAAGTAATCCTTCAAAAGCAATTAGTGTATCTCTTCCCCAATCTGCAAACCAATGATATCCTGCAATTACAGAATTAAGCTCTTCTTTTTTTATTACAAATTGGTCAGCTGATGCTATTATACTATGTTTAAATTCTTCTAATTCTTCTATATCTTTCTTATTTCTAGAAAGTAATATTTCTTTTTCATATATATATTCTAAGTCTGCATCTTTTACTAAATGATCTATTCTTTTTGTTTCTTCTTTAAAGATTTTAGATATATTTGCTAGTAATTCTTTTTCATATTCTTCTTTACTTGCTTCTGTTTCTTCTACTTTTTCATTTTCTTCTAAGTCACATACAACATATATTTCCTTAGTTACATTTTTAGGTATCTCTATTTCATAATTACCTGGAACAAGTAGATTTTCACTATGGTCGAAACCTCTTTCTTCTTCTCTAATATAGAACATATTGTCAAAGTAGTTGTCTTTACAGCTACTATAACTACTATCTGGCACATATATATTTAATCTTGTATCATCATTATAGTCATATGATACTTTTGTATAATTGTCTTTAGTTACAACATTATCATTATTCTTCTTTAATATATCTTCAGATCTTACATCTTTAAGATAATGAAAATTTCTATTAGTAATAATTGGTGTAAGTTTTAATTTAGTTTTTTCATTATTTGTTTTAATAGTATATTTAATAATTGTTGTATTTGCTAAGTGTTTCATAACTATTTCTTTAGTTATAGTTACACCTTCTACTTCATATGTCATTTTAGGATAATAATTATATTCAACACTTACTAAATTATCAAATCCATCAGATATATAATTGTCTGACATATTTGAATATAGTATATGTTCTTTATCTCCTATAATTATACTTTCGTCTATTTTGGATAATAATACATTTCTTGGATTGTTTTTAGTTTTTGCAACTAATAATCCATGGTATCTCCTGGTATTCATAGAACAAATAGTACTTGATGCATAACCACCAATTCCATTTGTTACTATATATTCCTTATCCATGCATTCTCTTAAGCTTAAGTTAAGTTTGTATATTTTCATATATCACTCCTTAATTACTTTCTTCTCTTTTGTTCTCTTTTCTTTTCTAACTTGTTCATTTCTTTTAATAATAGTTTTGCTTTTTCAGCATCAGATAATTCCTCATCTTTTTTTCTTGTACTTCTTCTTGTTTTTGCTTTTGCTTTAGTGGTTTTTGTCTTTGCTTTTGCTTTTGCTTCTTTTTCTGCTTTTTCTGCTTTTTTCTTTACTTCTTCTAACTTTTCTCTTATAATATCTTTTTGATTAATATTATTTGTATATATGTCTTTTGCCTTTTCTTTAATTGAACTATCATCTTCATTTAATTCTCTCATTATATTATGTATGCTTAAAGTATTAAATTTAGATGTATCTTGAAAACTATTTTTACCTTTTTCTATATTCTCTGTACTTAATGTACTATTTTCTCTTAATTTTTCTTTTGCTCTTTCTTCTCTGCTTCTTTTGTCTTCTTTTATCTTTACGCCAAAGAAATTTTCAATCATTTTCTTTTCTTCTTCTTTTTTCTTTTTGTCTGCCTTTTGTATTGTTTCTATTCTATCTTTATATTTTTCACTAAATTTACTTTCTCTTTTGTCTTCTAAAACTACTTTTTCTACATCAGTTGTATCTTGTTTTGCAAATAATTTCTTTTTCTTTCCTCTATTTTCTCTTTTATGTTTTCTTTTTTCTTCTTTAACTATTGTCTCTAGAGTTGCAGCTAATATATCGTTTTCCTTGTCATCATCATATTTCATTTCAGTTAAAACTATTTCAATTATTGTCATAGCAAGTATATCTGAATCGTGTCTTATTTTTCCTCCTACTACTTTTGCCATTTCTTTTTGTATTACCCTAGTTCCAAGTTTTTTTACTGCATCTTTATCTACTTCTACTATATCTCTAGCTTGCTTATGGTATAGTCTTAAATATTCTGGCATTATATTTCCTATATCTGCTATACAAAATTCAAATATATTTTCACCTACATGATCTGTTATTGCTTTAATATGGTCAGATAATTTGTATCTATCTGTTTGACCTTCATCTGACATTATATTTGCAACATACACTTTCTTTGCCTTGCTTTCTCTTATTTCGTTTATCACGCCTTTTACAAGTAGTATAGGTATTATATCTGTATATAGTTTACCAGGTCCTATTACTATGACATCTGCTTCTCTAATAGCTTCTAATGCTCTAGGTGCTACCATAGCATTTGTGGGTTCAATATATACTCTTGTTATTGCATCAATTCTTTCTCTAACAACTACTGGTATTTTTTCTTTAGTTTTAACAACTGTTCCATCAGTAAGTTCTGCGCAAACAGTTATTGGGTCTAATGATACAGGTACTACTTCACCTGCAATATTTAATACTTCTGTAGACTTCTTAATTGATGTTGAAACATTTCCAAACATTTCCTTCATTGCAAGTAAGTATATATCTCCAAAGTTTAATCCATTTAACTTTTCTTCTGAGAACTCATGATCAAGTAGTGTTTTCATTATTTCTTCATTATTAGAAAGTGCCGCTATACTTGTCTTAACATTACTATATGGTAAAAGATGCAAACTATTTTTAGAGCTTCCTTGCATTTTTTCCTTATCTGTATCTGCTATAGTTATAATTTCAGTTATATTATTTGTATATCCTTTTAATCCTTTTATTATTTCGTTTGTACCAGAGCCTCCACCGATTACAACTACTTTTGGACCATTTTCATATATCTTTTTATCAAATATTAGTGAATCAATTTTTATATCTTTTTCATCTAATTTTTTTGTACTTACTCCATTTGCTTGTATAAAAATTTCTAGTGTTCTTTTTTGTATTCCTAAAATACCAAAAATAATTAATAAAAATCCTATTACAAATTCTATTATTATTAAAAATATAATCTTTGGCTCTACTACATTTAACACTATTATTTGTGATATGGAATAACACATAATTATTATTCCTAATAGTGTTAAAGCAAGCCATCTTTTTAATCTCATTTTTGGATTAAACCACGCTAAAAAATTCATTTATTATTCTCCTACTACTACAACTTCTAGTTCTAGATTTTTTCCTGTCTTTTCTTTTACTGTATCTTGTACTATTTTTACTAAGTCAAGTACGTCTTTTGCTTTTGCATCGCCACTTTTATTTATTATAAAACCTGCATGTTTTGTAGACACTTCAGCACCTCCTACTTTAGTTCCTTTTAAACCAGAATTATCTATTAAAAGTGATGCAATATATCCTATTCCTCTTTTAAATGTACTTCCTGCACTTGGATAATTAAGTGGTTGATTTGTTTTCCTCTTATTTAATATTTCATTTGCTTCTTTTATTTGTTTCTCTTTATCCACTTTTTTAAGCTTTAGTGTTGTACATATTATAATTCCATTATTGTATTTGAATGCACTTGTCCTATATCCAAAATTATGTTCATCGCCTTTAACCTTATGTAAATTACCATCATAATCCATATATGTTGTTTCACAGATTACATCTTTCATTTCTAATCCATATGCACCTGCATTCATTCTAACTACTCCACCTATACTTCCAGGTATTCCATAAAGTTTAGATACATCTCCTACTCCTTTATCCATTGCAAACCTAATTACTTGATTTAAACTTGCTCCTGCATATGCTGTTATATAGTAATCTTCATCTTTTTTATCAATTGATATACTATCAAAATTAATTTTAATTACTATTCCTCTTATTCCTTTTTCTCTAACTAATAAGTTACTTCCATTTCCTAATATAAAAACATTTAGCTTTTCTTTTTTTGCTATTTTAAGGATTTCTTTTAAGTCTATTACACTTGTTACTTCTGCATAAATATCTGCATTTCCACCTATTTTAAATGTAGTGTGATTTTTCATTGGTTCATTTTTTTTAAGTCTTGCTTTAGTTACTTCATTTATTTGAGATATTATTTTATCTTCAATATCATCTTCAAATTTTTCGAGTTCTGATTTTTTCATCATATCTCCTATATATATATTTTAAGTAATTATACAATTTTGTACTTTTTTTTGCAAATATTACTTTTTTTATGTAACTTAAAATATTATGTATATTAGTTATATATTAGACATAATAAAAAGGTATATTGAATATATCATATACCTTTTTATTATATTATTTATGCTTTTTTAGTATCAGATTCTTCTATAAATTTTCTAAGTAGTATATTTGCTACTTTTGTAGAATCATGTTTTACATATTCATCATTATCTGC
>CAUPPN010000044.1:0-7705 GCA_963513115.1 uncultured Eubacteriales bacterium
ATGAAAAAAAATTAGGAAAAATATTAGAAGCTGCAATACAAGTACAAAACTTTTTAAATGCAATATATAATCCTAGAACAGCTAAAAAAAGAACAAATATTGATAGGTTTGACGAATTAGTTATGATAGAAGAAAATGAGTTAAAAAGAGTCATATGCAAAACTGTTGAAAATACTATTGCAGAAGGAAACCTTCTAATAATAGACGATGAAGTAAACAAGATTGAAAATAAACCAGCATATAAGAAAATATTAGATTTAATTACAGGAAATAGGAAGGCAGAAGAATATAGGCAAATAAAATTAGAAGATGCTACAGAAGATATACAAAAGAAATTAGAACAAGTATATACAATAAATAGTAATTACAAAATACATGATATATTAGCAGAACTTATGATATTTAAGGCTGAAAATATTGAAGATGAAATGGTAGAAATATATACATCAAAACTTGCAGAAATGGAAAAAGGAATAGGTAAAAACTTTGTAATAGATGAAGATAAGGTGTTAGAAAAAATATATGAACTTAAAACATTAAATCTACCAATTAACATAGAAAATGCTACAAAAGAAGAAGAAATAGATATGGAAATATCATTATTATATAAAAAATATGGATATATTGATATTCCAGAAGAAGCAGAAGTTAAATATATAGATAATACAGCAGAAGAAATTAAACAAATATCTGACTATATTAAAGTATCAATTTAAAGGAGAAATATAATGGCTAAAATAGTCCAATTAGACGAACTTACAATTAATCAAATAGCGGCAGGAGAGGTTATTGAAAGACCAGCATCTGTAGTTAAAGAATTAGTAGAAAATTCTATAGATGCAGGAGCTACACAAATAACAGTTGAGATAAGAAAAGGTGGAATAGAATATATTAGAATTACAGACAATGGTTCTGGTATTGAAAAAGATGATATGGAAATTGCTTTTGAAAGACATGCAACAAGCAAGATAAGGTCTGCAAAAGATTTAGATGAAGTAGCAACTATGGGATTCCGTGGTGAAGCACTTGCATCAATTGGGGCAGTTGCAAAAGTTGAGATGATATCAAAAGTAGAAGGTAAAAATGCATATGATATACAAGTAGAATCAGGTGATGTAATATCATTTGAAGAAACAGCAGCAGAAAAAGGAACTACAATAATTGTTAGAAACCTATTTTTTAATACTCCTGCAAGATACAAGTTTTTGAAAAAAGACTATACTGAAGCAGGATATATTGAAGATAATATTAGAAATCTAAGCCTAATTAATAAAAATATTGCATTTAGATTAATTAGCAATGGCTCTGTTATACTACAAACAAATGGATCAGATGATTTCAAAAATGTTGTATATTCAATATTTGGTAAAGATGTATCAGATGCAATAGTTGAAGTTGATGAAACATATAAAGGAATAAGAGTAACAGGAGTTGTAGGAAAGCCTGAGATATCTAGATCAAATAGGAGAAATCAAATATACTATATTAACAAAAGATATGTAAAAGATAAGGTATTAGCATCTGCAACAGAAAAGGCATTTAAGGGTTTAGTACCGCTCGGAAGATTTGGTTTTTGTATATTAAATATAGAAATGAATCCAGAACTAGTAGATGTAAATGTGCATCCTGCAAAACTAGAAGTAAGATTTGAAAGAGAACAAGATGTTTTCAAAGCTGTATATAATGCAGTAAAAACAGGACTATCAAAAGAAGAATTAGTAGAAAATGTAGCAAAAGCAGACTTTAAATTTAATAAAGAAATGCATAAGTTAACAGAAGATATTTTAAATAGTGATTACTCAAAAGAAAAAGAAAATAACAAAGATAGTGGCAGTGAAAGTGAAGTTAATACATTAAATGAAAATACAGAAAATAAATACAAGTATAATTATGATTATTTAAAAGATGAAGATTTGAAAAACAAGATACAAAATATAGACAAGAGTATTAAAGGAGATGTGTCTAAAACAAAAATTGATGAAATAATTAATTCATATAAAAAGCAATATGGTAATCCAAATAGTATATTAGATGAATATGAAGATACTAGATCAGATTTAGAAAAAGTAAATTATCAAGAAGAAAAAAATGATAGCGATGATGATTTATTTGGTAAAAAAATAGAAGAAGATGAGAATGAAGAAAAAACTAAAAAAATAGAATTAAAAGAAGTAGTAGAAGGAAAAGAAGAAGAAAAATCAAAAGATGAAAATAATTTTGATCATACTATTAGAAATGAAAAAGTTTTAGGAGAAACTAAAATAGTAAATGCAAATGATATGGAAACAAAAATAGTAGATAATAGTAATGATATAGAAAATGATGAAAATAATATATCAAAAGGTCAAAATTTAGTAAATGAACAAAAAGAACAATCAAAAGAAAACCCAAATATAGCAGAAGAACTATTATCTGAAAAATTAATTGATGGAAATTTAGAAACAGATATATTAAGTTCTGAACAAATAAGAGAGACTTCAAATAATGAAGAAGAAATAAATGATAGATTTGAAGAAATGTATAAAGAAGCATTTGGAATAGATGTAATAGGAAAACAAATTGAAAAAAGAAAATTAGAAGAAGAACTAAACGTATCATCTAAACTAAAAAAAGCTTCAAATCAAAGCATATTTAAAGGAAGCAAGATACCATATAAGATAATTGGAGTGATATTTAGAACATATATTATAATAGAAATATCTAATGAAATGTATATAATTGATCAACATGCAGCACATGAAAGAGTATTATTTGAAAAAGTTAAAGCAAATTACTATTCAAATGAAGATAAGGATATACAACAATTATTAATGCCAGATGTAATTACACTATCTGGAAGGGAATACCAATTAGTAAGAGAAAATATGGAAATATTTAAAAAGGCAGGATTTGAAGTAGAAGAGTTTGGATTAAATACAATTAAATTAGTTGGTGTACCAAGTATGGTTGAAATATTAAATACAAAAGAATTATTTTTAGATATACTAGATGAAATAGATGGAGCAGTAAACTCTGGAAGGCAAGAAATAGAAAATAGGTTTTTAGCAACAGTTGCATGTAAAGCGGCAGTTAAAGCAAATATGTCACTTTCTGAAACAGAAATAGTTTCACTTTTAGATGAAATGATGAGCTTAGAAAACCCATTTACTTGTCCACATGGAAGACCTACTGCAATTAAGATGACAAAATATGATATAGAAAGAAAGTTTTCAAGAAAATGATTATACCAGTAATAGTAGGACCAACAGGAATTGGTAAAACAGAACTTGCAATTAGTTTAGCAAAAAAAATAGATGGTGAAATAATATCTGCAGATTCTATGCAAATATATGAAGGAATGGATATAGGAACAGGTAAGGCAACAAAAGAAGAAATGCAAAATATAAAACATTATATGTTAGATATTAAAAAGCCATATGAAAGATACACAGTAAAAGAATTTAAAGAAGATGCATTAAAATGTATTGAGGAAATTATTAAAAAAGGTAAAATTCCTATAATAGTAGGTGGAACAGGATTATATATTAATTCACTTATATATGATTATACTTTTGATAAGGAAGTAGAAATTAAAAAAGAAAAAAAAGAAAAAGATGAAAAGTTAGAAGAAAAAGAAAGTAATTATGAAATAGACTATACAGAGCATATATTAAAATATAGGAAAAGCTTGGAAGAAAAACTTTTAAATGGTGAAATAACATTAGAAGAATTATATGAAATGGCATGTAAGATTGATCCTAATGCAAGTTTAAAAATATCTTTAAATGACAAAAAAAGAATACTTAGAATATTAGAACTAGACTATATTGGAAGAGAAAAAGCAAGTGAAGATATATTAAAAGCAAGAAACGAATTAAATGAAATAAACAAAAATGGTAATAACATAAATAATAGCAATTACAATAACAAATATAACTATATGATATTTATGCTAAATCAAGATAGAAAAAAGCTATATGAAAAAATAGAAAAAAGAATAGACAAAATGTTAGAATTAGGACTTGTTCCTGAAACTAAAGAAATTGTAGATGTAATATGTGAAAATACAGATATGAAAGATATAGCAGATTTTACTAAGGAGAATATGCTAAGATATGATATAACATCTATGCAGGCTATTGGATATAAAGAACCATTAGAATATTTAAAAGGAAATATATCATATGATGAAATGGTATATGATTTGAAACTTGGAACAAGACATTATGCTAAAAGGCAGTTAACATGGTTTAAAAAACTTAATCCAATTATACTTGATAAAGATAAGTATACAGTAGAAGAACTAACTGAAGAGGTAATATTAAAATTAAAGGAGAAATAATTTTGGAAGAACATAAAAAATATAATGGAGCAGTATTATTAATTGCAAGTATAATAATATTTTTTATTATATTTAATTACATACCTAAAATAATTAAATTATTTTCTCAACCTGCACAAAATTTTACTGTAAGTGTGGGCAAAATTGTTGATGAAGAGTATACAAAGGCTTTAATTATTAGAAAAGAAAATGTTTTAACAAATGGTGAAAAAAAGATTGAAAAAGATAAGCAAGAAGGGCAAAAAGTAAGAAAAGGCGAAAGAATTGGAAGATATTATGCAGACAATGAAAACAAGATGTTAGAAGAAATTGCAAATATTGACAAGGAAATAGAAAAGGTACTAGCAGAAAATAATCAGAAGATTGAATCGCCAGAAAGCACAATATTAGATAAGAAGATAGAAGCGCTAATATCTGAAATTAATGGAATAAACAAACAAGAAAAAATAACTAAAATAACAAAAGAAGTTAATGAAGAAATACTTAAAAAAGCTAAAACTTCAGGAGAGCTATCAAAGGAAGGAAACAAATTAAAGAAATTAATTGATCAAAAAACAAAACTTGAAAATAACTTAAATAGTAATACAAATATAATTACTGCAACAGAAGCAGGAAATGTTTCATACAAGATAGACGGATATGAAGGAAAACTTAAAACAGATAATTTTGATTATTTAACAAAAGATGTAATATCTGAAGTTGATATAAAAAGTGGAAATATAGTATCAACTGTAGAAAACAATGTTAAAATAGTTGATGGATTTAAAACATATTTAGTATGTACATTAGAAAATAAGAATACTAAAGATAGAAAAGTAGGAGATACTGTTGGAATAAGAATTGGAAGCCATGAAGAAATTGATGGTAAAATTGTATATATGAAAAAAATATCTGAAAATGAGAATATATTAGTATTTGAAGTAGATAGACTATATGATGTGTTATCACAATATAGGAAGGTAAATATTTCAATAATATGGTGGTCACAAGAAGGTCTTAAGATTAATAATAATGCATTAGTTAAAGCACAAAACGGACTATATTTTGCTAAAAAAGATAAGGGAGGCTATTCTGAAATAATACCAGTTAAGGTAATTAGAAAAACAGACGAATATTCACTTATTGAATCATATACAAAATCTGATTATGAAAAAGCAGGTATAAAAATGGATTATGCACCATCAGTTGTAGAGTATGATGAAATAAGTATATCACCTAAGATAGATAAAGAAGATATGGAAAAATATAGTAGCTTATCTAGATTAAAAGAAGAAAAGGATAAAGATAAAGAAAAATAAGTTCTAGAAAATAAGAAGAAAAATAAAAATAGAAATAGAAGCAAAAATATAATGTGAGCATACCAAAAATGTAGTATTATCAGGATTTGTATAGATTAAATTATATAAAACAATAAATAATTATTGTACATAATAGATTACAATATTTATAATTTATGTTACAAAAGATAATATATTGCAAATGCATAGTTTTTATATGTTATAGTAATAATATATAAAATGTGTAAAAGTCAGTAAAAGGAGAAACGCAATGTTTGAAAAAATAAAAGATTTTATTTCTTCATTTGACCGTGAAGAGGAATATGATTATGATGAAAATTTAGACTATGGACTAAATATAGCTTCAGATGAAGAAGAAACAGAAAGTGAAGAAAAAGAAGAAAAGGTTTCTATGTTTAAGCCAAGTGCTAGACCTAAAATAGTAAAAAGAGAAGATATTAATGCAATAAGAATGCAAATAGTAAAACCAACAAGACTTGAAGAAGCAGAAGAAATAGTATATATTCTAAGAGAGAAACAAGCAGCAATATTAAATTTTGAGGGACTAAATAAAGATGTAGCAACTAGAATAATAGATATTGTATCAGGTGGAGTTTTTGCATTAGATGGCCATATTGAAAAAGTTAGTAATGCCATATTTATAGCTGCACCACGTGATTATAGGATACAATCAGCTACAAATGGTAGATCAAAGAGGAATAATAATAATTTTAGTTTCCGTTAAAATGGAGGGATAGATGTTAACACCTATAGATATAGACAATAAACAATTTTCAAGACAATTAAAAGGATATAATGTAGACGAAGTAGATGATTTTTTAGATGAAATATCAGCAGACTACGAAAGAGCTATGTTAATGAATAAGAATTTAGAAGATAAAATATCAGAACTTGAAAATATACTACAAGAGTATAAAAATGCTGAAGGTTCACTTCAAGACACATTACTTATTGCAAAACAAACAGCAGATAATATTAGACAATCAGCCGAAACAGAAGCAAACAAAGTGTTAGATGAAGCAGAAAAAGTATATAGAGATAAGACTGGTAATATTGATGGAATAATTGAAGGTAAAAAGCAAGAATTAAATAATATACAAGAAAGCATTAATGTATTTAAAAGAAAAAGTGAAGCATTCCTAGTTGCACAATTAGATATCCTAAAGACATTTGAAGATGAAGAAAAAACTGACTTAAATAACAGTGAAGATAATAATGAATAGTAACATATACTGAGATAGATATCTCAGTTTTTTTATGAAAAAAATAACAAAAATAATTATAATAGAAAAATGTGTATAATATAATTAAGAGAATAAAAACACAAAAGAAGAAAAGTAAGCGAAAAAGAATAAAATGAGAAAAAAATTAAGAAAGAAGTGAACCATAATATGGAACATATAATAGTAGTAACAGATAATGATTTTGGAATAACATAAACAAAAAATACAAATAAACCTATTAGAAGATATGGAGCTAGAGGAATTGTAATTAATGATAAAGGTAAGATTGCAGTAATCAACAAACAAAAGAAGAATGAATATAAATTACCTGGTGGTGGTATAGATAGTGGTGAAGATGAAAAGATAGCATTTGTAAGAGAATGCAAAGAGGAGCTAGGTGTTAGTGTTAAGATAATAGAAGAGCTAGGTACTGCAAAAGAATACAAAAGCATGGAAAATTTTATGCAAATATCATATGTTTTTGTAGCAGAAAAGCAAGAAGAATTAGAAAACAATAATTTAACTGAAAAAGAAAAAGCAGAAGGCACAAGAGACTTATGGTTAGATATTGAAGATGCACTTTTGAAAATGAAAGAGTGTTTAAATAATTTAAAAGAATCAGAATATGATAATGTATATAGGACAAAGTTTATGGTACTAAGAGATATACGTATATTAGAATATTATATCAAGAATAATAAGTAGTTTTATTTTATAGTTGATATTCAACTTAAAAGAATGTTGTTAATTTAATATTGTAAAATAAGTAAAAATATGTGGTAGTTTAGAGTGAAATCTGGGCTGCTTTTTTATATCATTTTATACTAAAAATATGTAAAATAACTTTTCCAATAAGTGCATAT
>CAUPPN010000045.1:0-7649 GCA_963513115.1 uncultured Eubacteriales bacterium
AGAGCAGCAAAGGAAAAAGAATTAGAAGGCTTAAAAAATAAGATAAAAAATAAAGAAGATAACAAAACTTCAAAAGAAGAAGAAAAAACAAGCGTAGATAAAGAGATAGAAAATTTAAAAGAAAGCATTAAAAATGATACTACAGCAAAAGAAGATAAACAAAAAGCACTAGATACTAATGCAAAAAACACTGATTCATTAAATGAAAAACTAGGAAATGATAAGAAAGAATTAGAAGAACTAGAAAAGAAAAATGCAGAAGATGTTAAAAAAATAAATGAATTGGAAGAAGCTAAAAAAGAATTAGAAAATAAAGAAAAAGAATTATCAGATTTAAAAAATGATAAAGAAGCTAAAGAAAAAGAGCTAAATAATAGAGAAAAAGAAATACAAGAAGAACTTAAAAAACTAAATGAGAAAAAAGAAATATTAAAAAATATAAAAATAGATGATAAGAATACATATAAAGATGTTGAAGAATTAGTTAAAAAAGATGAAGAAATAGCAGAAAAGCAAAAAGAAAAACAATCAAAAGAAGAAGAACTTAAAAATATAGATTTTGATGCACAAAAAGAAAAAATTGATGAGAAGAATAAAACTTATGAAAATTTAAGAACAGAATTCTTAAAAATAAAAGAAGAATATGATAATACATATAATAAGCAAAAATACATAATGAGAAGAAAACCAGCTACTTCATGGAATAGAAATTTAAATGAAGAATTTGTATTTGTATCTAATGCACCATTTGATAAGTTTGAATGTGTAAAAATAGATGGGTTGGTATTAGCAGAAGAAAACTATATAGCTGAAAAAGGAAGTACTAAAATTACATTAAAGAAGAATTACTTAAAAACATTAAAATCAGGAAAACATATAATTACAATAGTATCTAAAGATGGAGAAGTAAGTTCTGAATTTAGAATTTCTAGAAATAATTATAATTTACCAGAAACAGGTTCTAAAATAGCAATAGCAATAGTAATATTTGGTGTTACTGCAGGATTACTTTTAGCATTTGTTATGTATAACAAGAATAAGGAAAAAGAAGCAAAGGAAGAAGAATAAGAAAGTAACAGACAAGAGGAATATTGGTATATAACTAATTAAATAGTCTTTTGAACTTTTGAAGATACACTATATAGTGTATCTTTTTTAGCATTGTATAAAATAATGTAATAAAAAAACAAAAAGTAATATTACTATAGTATAATGTAGCTATAATGTAAAAAAGGAGAAAAACATGAAAAAAAGCAAAATGATAAATATATATTCTGCTGTATTGCTTGCAGCAATTACATATATATTTAATACATATATAGTTAAAATGGGAATGCAAGCTGGATTTTCATATATAGAAGGTGGAGTAAGTTTAATATTTTTAATACTCGCAATTTTTTTACCAATACTCACTATACCAATGTATAGTAAAGAAAGTTTAATAAAAGACAAAGAATATATTAAGAAAAAAGGTACTCTAAAATATTATATATCTAAAATAATGCCATTATTCGTATATGAAATTATAACATTTTTAGTATCACTAATTGGAATTATGCTATTTCAAAAAAGATTATTATTTCCTATACAAATATCATATATGGTATATATAGGAATAATTGTAGTATCAATGATATATGCAAGCACAATTGTGCTAATATATGAAATAGTATCAGGAAAAGAAAGAAAAAATATTGCTTTAAGTACAATACTTTCAATTTTAGTACTAATTATACCAATATTTTTAGATAGCAATATAATAACAATGATTGGAAATCTAGACTTTAAAAATGTATATATGAATACATTTAATTCAAAAATATTACCAATATCATCACTACTAGTTGAATTAGTATATTTGGCTATTTTAATATACTTAGGAATTGTGCAGATTAAAAATAATATATTAAAAGAAAAAGATGATGAAATAGTATATGACTATGAGATAGCAGAAGAGAATGAATTTCATATTGTTGGAAATAATGTTGTTGAAAATGAAAAGAAAGTTAAATATATAGATAATAAGAAAAAATTGTCTAAAAAAGCTAAGATAGTACAAATAATCATACCAATATCACTAATAACTGCCACATCTTTAGTTTTTGCAATTATGAAAAATTATGATAAATACTATATAGGATCAATTGATACAACTTTAGATAAGTCATATACAATATCAGAAAATTTAAAAAAGGAATTAAGTAATTTAGATAAAGAAATTGATATTATATATAATGGAGATAATTTAAATGAATTATTTGAGCTTAAAGCAAAAGAAATGAATAAGATAACAGATAAGATACATTATACTAAATTAAAAAATGCTGATAGTAAAAAATTAGAAAGTGAACAACTATATATAAAAGAAAAAAATGATAAAAATAATGAAGAAGAACAAAGACTATATACTTTTTCAGTAATTAAAGATGGCTTAATACCAAAAGAAGAAAATGAAGACTACTTATTAAATATAATAGATGATAAGATTGCAGAAGGCATTAAAGTGATGAAACTTAAAAATGAAGATGCAACTATAGGATATTTAAAAATTAATGGGGATAAGGAATCAAAAGATAATTATACTGTATTAAAAGAATCTTTAAAACTTAAAGGTAGAAATGTTAAGAACGTAACAGCAGATAATATTGAAAACCTAAAAGGAATAAAAGGGATAATAATTACAGAACAAGCAAGAGACTTAAGTGAAAAAGAGCTAGAAGTTTTAAAAGAATATATGAAAAATGGTGGTAATTTTGCAATATTTAAAGCACCAAAAGATAGTAAAGAAAAACAACAAAACTTTGAAAAATTAACAAAAGAATATGGAATGATTATGCCATTAGATAAGGTGGTATTTGACTTAGGTGAAAAGAAAAGACTACAAATGTTAGTATCTGTTACAGATGAAGAACTAGTAAAGGCAAATAAGGAAGATAAGAAAAAAACAAATTCTAAAATTGTATATGATAATGCTGTAATAATACCAAAGCCAATTGAAAATACATTTAATGATATAATAGGATTAAGATATCCAATAAGTGTTATGCCATTACTATTTAATGGACATATTCAAATATTAGATCAAAATGAATTAGATAATTTAAAAGTTAAGGTTGATAAACTATATGAAACATCAGAAGATGCAAAACTAATATCAGATTATAAACCGGAAGATATGCAAAAAGAAATTGTAGAAAAAGGTGAAAAAGGAAAATATACACTTGCTACAATATCTAAAAAAGATTTAGGAGATGGCAAAAATTCCAAGATGCTTGCATTTTCATCTAAATTTATGTTATCTGACATGGCATATCCAAATTTAACAAATAATAAAAAACCAGTAGCATATATACAAGGTGTACAAGAATTAATTAGATCAATTGCAAATACACTAACATTAGAAGAAAATATTGAATTAAAACCTAAAAGACAATATTTAGATATATTCCAAATAGATGAAAGATCAGACTCTAAAGAAGCAGCAAGCGAAAAAATAACAAAGACAATTGCAATATACTCGGCTATAGTATTAGCTATCTCTTTAGCAGTAAGTTTTATTAATAACAAATCAAAAACTAAAAATTAAAAATAATAATTAAAATTAAAATTAAAATAGAAAATATATTAAAAATTAAAAAATATATAAGCTAATTGACAAAAATAGTAATTTTTAATATAATAGTTAAAATAATAAATGCAATGAAGAGGACAAGATATATAGGTAAAACATAAGAGAGAGTAAATCAAATGCTGGAAGATTTATATGATAATAACTATATATTATCACCTTAGAGCAGATTTTCTGAAAAAATTAAAATAAATTGAAAAATAAAAGCTAGTAAGAAAATACGTTTAAACTTTACGTTAAAAGAAATGAGGTTAGTTAAAACTAATAAAAATAGGTGGTACCACGGATAAAGAACATTCGTCCTATGACGTATGTTCTTTTTGCATATTATAATAATTTTAATTAAGTAAAATTAGTTAAGCAAGCAAACAAAGAAAGAAGCAATCAAATAAATAAACAAATTAAATTAAGTAGGAGGAAATATGTATAAAAATACAAATCTAGAAAATAATTTCACAGGACTAGAAAAAGAAATATTAGAATTTTGGAAACAAAATGGAATAATTGAAAAAAATCTTAATATGAATTATGGAAAAAAGCAATTCACATTCTATGATGGACCACCAACTGCAAATGGAATGCCACATGCAGGACATATATTAACAAGAGTAATAAAAGATATTATACCAAGATACAAAGTTATGAAAGGATATAATGTTGAAAGAAAAGCAGGGTGGGATACACATGGATTACCTGTTGAACTTGAAATAGAAAAACAAATAGGAATATCTGGAAAAGAACAAATAGAAGAATATGGTGTAGAAAAATTTAATAAGCTTTGTAAAGAAAGCGTTTTTAAATATGTAAGTATTTGGGAAGAAATGACAGACAAGGTTGGATTCTGGGTAGATATGGATGATCCATATATTACATATGATAATAACTACATAGAATCTGTATGGTGGGCACTAAGCAAACTATTTAGCAAAGGATTACTATATGAAGGACATAAGGTTATGCCATATTGCCCTAGATGTGGTACAGCACTTTCATCACACGAAGTATCACAAGGGTACAAAGATGTAAAAGATTTAACTGCAACAGTAATGTTTAAGATAAAAGGGGAAGATAGATATCTTTTAGCATGGACTACAACACCATGGACACTACCATCAAATGTAGCGGTAGTAGTAAATAAGAAGTATGAGTATGCAGATGTAAAAGTTGACTTAAATTCTAAAGAAAACAACAGCAGGATTGCTAAAGTTAAAAAAGAAGCAGAAAAAGCAAAAGAAGAAAAAGAATATGAAGTAGAACTACTAGAACCTAATTTTAGAACAATTGTAATTGCAAAAGAACTAATAGAAGAAGTATTAAAAGACTATGACTATGAAATAGTTAAAACATATGAAGGAAAAGACCTAGTAGGAATAAAATATGAAAGACTATTAGATTTTGGTAAGGTAGAAGGAAAAGCGTTTGAAGTAATACATGGAGACTTTGTTAACTTAAAAGATGGTACAGGACTAGTACACGCAGCCCCTGCATTTGGTGAAGATGACAATATCATATGTAAGAAAAATGACTTTGGATTTATTAATCTAGTAGATACTGAAGGAAAGTTTAAAAGCGAAGTAGAACCTTGGAAAGGTAGATTTGTAAGAGATACAAATGAAGATATTTGTAAATACTTAGCTGAAGAAGGAAAACTATTTAAAAAAGAAAAACAAGAACACTCATATCCACATTGCTGGAGATGTGATACACCACTACTATACTACCCTAAAAAGAGTTGGTTTGTTAAAATGTCATCACTTAGAGATGAACTACTAGAAAATAACTCTAAGGTAAATTGGATGCCAGAAACTATCGGAACAGGTAGATTTGGTAACTTCTTAGAAAATGTAATAGACTGGTCAATATCTAGAGATAGATATTGGGGAACACCACTTCCAGTATGGAAATGTGAAGATTGTGGTCATGTAGATTGCATAGGATCAATTGAAGAGTTAAAAGAAAAAGCAATAGAAAAAGTAGAAGATATTGAACTACATAAGCCATATGTAGACAAAATAACTATGAAGTGTCCTAAATGTGGTAAAATAATGAAAAGAGAACCAGAAGTTATTGACTGTTGGTTTGATTCAGGATCAATGCCATATGCACAACTACACTACCCATTTGAAAACCAAGATAAGTTTAAAAAGATGTTTCCAGCACAATTCATATCAGAAGCAATAGACCAAACAAGAGGATGGTTCTATACACTAATGGCACTTGGAACATCACTATTTGATCAAAATCCATATGAAAATGTAATAGTATTAGGACACGTTTTAGATGGTAAGGGACAAAAGATGTCTAAGTCAAAGAAAAATGGAGTAGATCCATTAGTATTATTAGATGAAGTAGGAGCAGATGCTACAAGATGGTATTTCTTTAATGGTTCACAACCATGGATATCTTCAAGATTATCTATTGAAAATGTACAAGAAAGTCAAAGAGCATTCATACTTACACTATATAATGCATATGCATTCTATGTATTATATGCAAATATTGACAAATTTGATCCAACAAAATATGATATGAAAAACTTTGAGTATAAAGATGTAATGGATAAGTGGATAATATCTAAGGTAAACACACTTACTAAAAATGTAGATAAGATGTTAGAAAAATATGATATTAATGGAGCATCAAAAGAGATAGAAAACTTTACTGATGAACTTTCTAATTGGTATATTAGAAGAAATAGGAAAAGGTTCTGGGCAAAAGGAATGGAAGAAGATAAGATATCATGCTACATGGCATTATATGTATCACTTAAGACATTAATCCAAGTTTCAGCACCATTTATACCTTTTGTAACAGAAGAAATATATCAAAACATAGTAAGAAGAGTAGAAAAAGATGCAAATGAAAGTATACATTTAAACCTATGGCCAGAAGTAGCTGAAGACTTAATAGATACAAAATTAGAAGAAGAAATGGAACTTGCATATAGTATAGTTAAACTAGGTAGAAATATTAGAAATACAAATAATATTAAAAATAGGCAACCACTTTCTAAAATGCTAATATCTGAAAACTTACCAGAATATTATACTAATATAATTAAAGAAGAGCTAAATATAAAAGAAGTGGCATTAGGTGCAAATATGAATGACTATGTTGTATATGATGTTAAACCTAATCTTCCGGTACTTGGTAAGACTTATGGAAAATTAATACCACAAATTACTAAAAAAATAAAGGAAATGGATCAAACAGAACTTGCAAATACACTATTTAAAGGTGATGAAGTAATATTTGATGTTGAAGATAACAAGGTAATAATATCTAATGAAACAGCATTTGCAACAATGCAAGGAAAAGAAGGATATGCATTTGCACCAGATAATACAATAGGTGTTGTAATAGATACAGAAATAACAGAAGAACTTAAAAAAGAAGGATACCTAAGAGAGTTACTATCTAAGATACAAAATTTAAGAAAAGACAGTGGATTTGAAGTAACAGATAGGATAAATATAGAAGTTGTGGCAGATAAATACCTAACAGAAATAATTAAAACAAATGAAGAAGAAATTAAAAAAGCTACACTTACTAAAAATCTAGAAATACTAGACAAAAAAGATGAAGAAAAAGACTATACTGAAGAAAAAATAAATGACAAGAATATATATATAGCTATTTCTAAAAACTAATATTAATAAGTTAAATAAATATTTAGTTTTATATAATTTACTAGAATTAAAAAGTATATAAAAAAGTAAGTAAATAAAAGATGCAAAACATTAAAAAAGGAAGTGAAATTAATCACTTCCTTTTTTGCTAATTAAATTTTAGATAATTAAATTGTGAAAGGAATATCTTCTTCAAATAAAGTAATATTATTATAACTAATATATGCAGATATTATTATACTTTCTAAATCTAATATTAGCCTTTTTAAATCAATTACTGCAAATTCAGCTTGTATTGGGTTATTACATTTTCTTTTATATTCTAATAATGTTTTAGAAATATTTTTAAATAATATTTCTGAATATTTTTTGATATTAGCATTTTCATTTTC
>CAUPPN010000046.1:0-7591 GCA_963513115.1 uncultured Eubacteriales bacterium
TCAAATGCATCAAATATTTGTTTTGCTTCTTCTAAAAATATTTTTTGCTCCGATTCATTTAGATTTTCATATTTTTTAGAAAACTCGTATATTTTATCTAATTTAAGTGCCGCTTCAATAAAATCTTTAAAAGAATCTATATCCATACCAACTTTTTTAAGTCTTTGTTCTATTACTTTAATAATAATTAGTATTACTATTAGAAGTGATATCATTATACTTACAAATCCCATAATTTTCTCTTTCTTTTGTATTTAATCTTAATTTATTTTTTTCTAATTTCTTATCTTTTATTTAAAAATCATTATTATTATATATCTCATTGCTTTCTAAAAACAAATCAATATCATCTATATTATTTTGTTTTGCACTATCTAAAATATCATTTTTATAATTATTTAAATGTGCTATATCATTACCATTTGTCATATCTATATTATCAAGTTTTCTAGCTTTTATATATTCATTATAATTTTTATTATCTATAATAATTTGTCCATCATAATTTGTATTTATATTTTTTGAATTGCCATTTTTTACTATATTATTTTTATTTCCATTAATCATCATATAATTATTTGTAGCTCTTGCTACATTTTTCTTATTTTCTGTGCTAGGTGCCTTAGCCTTGCCAACAAAAACATTGTCATCTTCAAATAATCCTGATGATCCTCTTGCTAATGCTTCATCAATAGTAAGAACTTTTTCATATTCTACTATATTTTTAACTTTTTGTTTTAGACCAGGTACTACTTCAACATATGGTTTTATTTTAGATTCATTAGAGATTATATATCTTTTTAATATTGTTTTTTCTTCTTTTGTTTCAGGTCTCATTCTTAAATATTTTTCTCTCCAAATTATATGTCTTTCATATGAATCAAAGTCACTTTTTTCCAAATTTTGATTATAATATTCTAACTTGCATATACTTCCTTCAATTACTATAGTTACATTTGACCAATATTTTTGATTTTCTTTATCTAATTCATTTAATATATTTATTTTATTATATAATTTAGATATTAAATTTAAGTATTCATCTTGATCAATATCAAACATATCAGGTATTTCATAACAATTGACATATGTATTTCTCAAAAGACTTTTTGGCATATAATAGAAAAATAGCTCACCCCTTTTGTTACTATCAGGTTTTTCTATAACTGACATATATAATTTAATATATTTCCATTTTTCAGGTATCATATAATATATTAACTTTTGAATATCCATATATATTTGATTATCCATATTATATTCTCCTTGTCACTTATTATTATATAGTAATCTAGAATAATATTTTTTTCCACATATTTTTATTTAATGCTAAAATTATATTACATAAATTTATTCTTTTTTGTTTTTTAACTTTTTTCCACTTCTTTTTTTAATTTCTTTTTTCGTTTTAATAATATTCTAATAATTATATTAATGACTTATTTTTCATCTCTTTTGGATTTTCTATTCCAAGTAATGTAATTAAAGTTTGCGAAATCTGTGAAATATTACCACTATCTATTTTGCTATAACCACTTCCAAGTATATATATAGGAACTGGATTATTTGTATTTGATCTTTTCATATCACCTGTTTTTTCATCTATCATTTCTTCTATCTTTCCATGTGTAGATGTAATAACTATATTTATATTCCTTTTTTCACATTCTTTAATTATTCTTCCTATATTTCTATCTATTTCTTCTAAAGTAGTTATTATATCTGGTATATCACCATTTTCAGCTACTATATTTAACGCTTGATAATCAACAATTATTAAATCATTTTCTTTTGATATTTCTGATATTACAAAATTTGTTGTGTTTTGTATGTATTTTTGTAAATTAAAAATATATTCACTTTCATTTATAACATTTGGGACTATTTTTTGTATATTTTCATATTCATCTTCATTATAATTTAAAAGCCTTTTTTCTAATACATTGCTATTATTATCATCATATATTTCTACTATTCTAACCTTTTTTTGATTTAAATACTTCATTAAATTTTCTTTTAAGTTTTCTCTTTCAAAAATGTATGAAATATTTTTGCCTTCATTTGATTCACATATTGTATATATCTTGTTTGTATAATTTTCTGTTTTAAATTTTTCAAAAAAAGGATCTGAAAATGCTCTAATTATTTTTTCTAAATTATCTAATCTATGCCCAAAAAATAGTATTGCATCACCATCTTCAAAATTATACTCATTGTTTTTTAATATAATTGGCCTAATATTTTTATCATACCTATCTTGCATATATTCTTCTATTATTTCATTTTCAAGATTTTCTACTATTTTTCCTTTTGAATATACAATTGCATCATATGCTTCTTTTATCTTTCCCCAATTAGAAAAATTATTCATCGCATAATCTCTACCCATAATTGTATGTATTTGCCCTACTTCTTTGTCTTCAATTACACTTTCTAATTCTTCTATATTTTCAATAGCTTCTCTTGGTTTTCCATCTATTCCATCTAATATTAGATGAATATACACATTGTTCAAATCTTTTCTTTTAGCAAGTTCTAAAAATGCATTTAAATGTCTTTTGCTACTTTGCATTTGGCTACTAGATAGCATTCCTATCAAATGAAGGCTTTTTTCTTCTTCTTTTAATTTAGAATATAATTTTTGTAATTTTTCATTACTAAAAAAATCTCCACTTTCTATTTGTTTATCTACTATTTTCTTGTCATTTGTTACATCTTGTCCTGCACCTATTGTATAATATCCATAATATGATGAACTTACATCTTTTTGAGTATCTGTTTTTAATATAGAAGTTAAAGCTTCATTTTGTACTTTTTTTAAATTTGGAATATCACTTTCATACATAATATTTCCAAACTTATCATTTCTTATTCCAATTCCTTCTATTACAATTAATATCGTCTTGTTATACATTTCTCTATCCTCTAGTTATATATTAATTCCAGAAATTCTAGCAAATTCTTTAGCATCTAAACTTGCTCCACCTACTAGTACACCAGAAATATTTTCATATTCTAATAGTTCATTACTATTAGTAGATTTTACACTTCCTCCATATAATACATGTATTTCTGCACTTCCCATTATTTTCTTTGCTTCTTCTTTAATATATGTACACATTTCATTTGCAAGTTGTGCATCACAAGTGTTTCCTGTACCTATTGCCCATATTGGCTCATATGCTATCATTATTTTTGAAATATTTTTACCTGCTATATCTTTTAAAGATTCATTTAATTGCTTTTTAATAAATTCTTTTGTTCCATTATTTTTGTATATTTCTTCATCTTCACCCACACAAAGTATTGGTATTATATTATTTTCATATGCTGCTAAAACCTTTTTAGATACAATTTCATTTGTTTCATTAAAGTATTTTCTTCTTTCACTATGTCCTACAATACTATATTTAATTCCAAGTGCTCCTATCATCTCTGCAGATATTTCACCTGTATATGCTCCACTTGGTACATGATATATATTTTGTGCACCAATTAATACATTTGTACCTTGTGCATAATTTATAGCATAGAACATATCTATATATGGTACACATACTATTAATGTTTTTTCTGCAATTGATATACCTTTTACCATTTTTGTATATTCATTCAAAAAGCTAATTGCCTTATCTGGTGTTTTATTCATTTTCCAATTTCCAATTATATATTTCATCTTTCACCTCTTTAGCATATTATATATTAAAACAAATAAAAAAGAAAATAATGATGTATATTTTCATTATCTTCTTTTAATTACTAACTAATATATTCAATATTTTACTGATTATCTAAAAGTGATTCAACTCCTGGAAGTTCCTTTCCTTCTAATAATTCAAGTGTTGCTCCACCTCCTGTAGATATGTGTGAAAATTCTTTTTCAAGCCCCATTTGTTTTACTGCAGCTGCAGAATCTCCTCCACCTACTATACTTACACAATCAGTGTCAGCAATTTTTTCTGCAATCTTTTTAGTTCCATTTGCAAAATTCACATATTCAAATACTCCAAGTGGACCATTCCAAATTATAGTCATTGCTTTAGAAATTTCTTTTCCCATATTTTCTATAGTTTTTTCGCCAATATCAACTCCCATTAAATCATCTGGTATCTGATCTATATTTACTGTTTTGTATGTATTAGACTCTATTGAATCTGTTACAACTACATCTACTGGAAGCACTAATTTAATATGTTTTTCTTCAGCTTTTTTAATTATATTTTTAGCATCTTCAATTCTATCTTCTTCAACTAGGCTCTTTCCAATATTGTATCCCATAGCTTTAAATAGTGTAAATACCATTCCACCACCTATTAATATTTCATCTACTTTATCTAATAGTGAATATATAACAGCAAGCTTATCTGACACCTTTGCCCCACCTAGTATTGCTAAAAATGGCCTTTCAGGATCATTTATTACTGTTTTTAAATATTCTATCTCTTCCTTCATCAAAAATCCTGCATATGCTGGTAAATATTTAGCAACTCCTGCTGTTGACGAATGTGCCCTATGTGCAGTTCCAAATGCATCGTTTACATATATCTCGCCAAAGCTTGAAAGTGCTTTACTCATTTCATCTGAATTTTCTTTTTCTCCTTTTTCAAATCTGACATTTTCTAAAAGTACTATATCACCATATTTCATATTATTTACTTTTGTTTTAGCATCTTCACCTATTACATCTTTTGCCAAAACAACTTCATGATTTAATAATCTTTCCAGTTCCTCTTTAACCGGTTTTAAAGAATATTTTTCATCATATTCTCCCTTTGGTCTACCTAAATGTGACATTATAACAAGTTTTGCATTTCTAGATATAATATAATTTATAGTATCTAATGATTTTACAATTCTAGTATTATCTGTTATATTTCCTTTTTCATCTAATGGTACATTAAAATCACATCTTAATAGTACCCTCTTATTTTCAATATCTACATCAGTTATATTTTTCTTAGAAAAATTACCTTTCATATCATTTACCTTCTCATTTGTATTTTTGATGTTTGATTTTCAATTGTTTTCTTTTGAATCAATTTTGTATGTGTATTCTGCTAAATCTACTAGCTTATTTGAATATCCCCATTCATTGTCATACCACGCAACTATTTTTACAAAAGTTGGTGTAAGCATAATTCCTGCTGTTTCATCAAATATTGATGTCCTACTATCTGATATGAAATCTGAAGATACAACTGCATCGCTTGTATATCCTAAAATTCCTTTTAGTTCACCTTCTGAAGCTTCTTTCATTGCGTCACATATTTCTTCATATGTTGTAGGTGTTTCCAAATTACAAGTTAAATCTACTACAGATACGTCTAAAGTAGGTACTCTAAATGACATTCCTGTTAGTTTACCATCTAAGCTTGGTATTACCTTTCCTACTGCTTTTGCTGCTCCTGTAGATGATGGTATTATATTATATGATGCTGCTCTACCACCTCTCCAATCTTTTTTACTTGGTCCATCTACTGTTTTTTGTGTTGCAGTAATTGAATGTATTGTTGTCATCAATCCATCTTTCATCCCAAATTTATCATTTATTACCTTAGCAATTGGTGCTAAACAATTTGTTGTACAAGACGCATTAGATATTATTTGCATATCTGATGTGTATTTTTCATTATTTACTCCCATTACAAACATTGGAGCATCTTTAGATGGTGCAGATATTATTACTTTTTTTGCACCAGCATCTATATGTTTTTGTGCTTGTTCTAATGTCTTATATACTCCAGAACATTCTAAAACTATATCAACCCCGTATTCACCCCATGGTACATTTGCTGCATCCATTTCAGCAAATACTTTTATATTTTTTCCATTAACTGTTATACTTCCTTCATCGCTTTCTAAACTTCCATTATATTTTCCGTGAATAGTATCATATTTAATCATATATGTCATATAATCTGCTGGTATAAATGGGTCATTTATTGCTACTACATCCAAGCCTCTTTCCATTGCTATTTGAAAAGCTAAACAACCTATTCTTCCAAATCCATTAATTCCTATTTTCATTTCTACCTCCTATAACAATATTATATTAGCTATAACATTATATCAATGAATTATATTATATCTTTAAATAGTGTAAAATAATTTATACAAATTTTTTTATTTTTATAATTTTTTTCAAGACATTTATCCTTAAAAAAATTAATTATTAATTTTTTTAAATATTCTAATGTACTTCTAGTAGTTGTTACATCATCTACTATTGTTATTTTAAGCTTGTAGCAATTACTTTCTAAAAATCTTTTAATTATATTTTTTCCATTATTATTTAAAACATATTTTTTTTCAACATTCTTTTCCCTATCTTCTTTATTTAATTTTTTCATTTCAAAATCATTTACTTGTGTAAACATAGATTGTGGATGTTTTTTCATTTTTTTAATCATTATATATGGAATATTATAACCTCTTTTAAGTAATTTTTTAAAACTAGTTGGTACATATGTATATACATCAGATTCTATATATTTTAATAATTTTTCCTTTCCTATATATCCAAATATCCCATCTAAATAATAAGCACAGTTATAATATTTGATATCTATCATTAATTTTTTATTAACATTATAGTCACCCAGATATATATACTTACCTTCTTCAATAATTTTAATATTTTCTAATTTTAATTTGCATTCTTCACATATATATATATCACTTCTTTTTTCACAAAAAATACAAGTTTTAAATTCTTTATTAATTTTATCAATATATTTTTTTATAATTTTTTTCATGAAAGCATGTTACATTTTTTTCATTCATCTGTCAATTTTTTCAAAATAAAAAATGAGCAAATGATTCCATTTACTCATTTAATTTAGTTATTAACTATATTTGTAATCTTTTTTTCATTCCGCTTACATTTTTAATATATATAGCTCCTAATACTATTGTAATTATTAAAGATTCAACAAGTGGTAATCTGTCTGATCCTGCTTTTGGTAATCTTTTTTTAGTTTGTTTTTTTTCTTCTTTATTTTCTTTTTCTTCTTTTGTTTGTTTTAGCTCTTCTTTTTTAGGTTTTTTAACAACTATTTCATATTCTTTCTTTGTTGTTTTTGTATCTTTAGTTGTAGTTTCAGTTGTAGTTTTACAATTTACACATCCTTCTTTATTTTCTTTTTCCTTATTATCTTTTGGTTTAGTATCAGTATTATTATTTAAATTATCATTATTCTCATTTGGTTTACTATTATTTTCTTCGTCACCATTAATAATATTTGTTTCAGTAGTTATAGTTGAAGCATTTTCATTTTTATAATAATTATTTTTTGCATTTATTATATTTTGATTATTACCTTTCATAAATAAAAGTATAAAAGATAATAAAATTATACTTAATATTAAGCTATATTTTTTAACTTTCTTACTATTCATAAAAACTCCTTAATTCATATTTAAGAATTGTATTCTTCTATTTACTATTTATTATATTAATATATCTTAAAACTTTAAATATTTTATGAATTAAGTATCATTAAAGAAACATAATTATTATATAAGCACAAAAAAAGTTAACTAGTAATAGTTAACCTAATTTGGTGTCTATGCGTGGAATCGAACCACGGAC
>CAUPPN010000047.1:0-7355 GCA_963513115.1 uncultured Eubacteriales bacterium
TATCAAACTGCAGAATCGCAAAAACAATATACAAAAGAATTTATTGAAAAATTAGTTCAATATACTGGAGATGAGTCTAATAAAAATATTAATGTGATAGATATATCAAGTCCTACTAAAGACGAAATAACAAATGTAAAATATGAAAAAAATGGTGAAAAGTATATGGTTTATAGATATTATGAAGATATATTTGGAATAGCTAAATTGAATAATATAGATAATGAATATAAAGAAGAAAAATTTAAAAGTAGATCAAAAAATAGTGAGGGAAAAGAAGTATTAATTTTATTGGATGGAGCAAAAGGAGAATTTGGATATATAGGTAACTATGATAATCAGCAATTTATGTTATACAAATTACCGGAAGGAAATTATAAAGTTATACATAAAGGAACTCACAATGATAATCCATATGGTGGACTATATGTAGATAAGGATAAAAAATATATAAATAGTTCGGGTTTTGAAGAATCTGAAAGAGTATATAGTATAAGTTTAGAAGAAGATATGTATAAAACATTTGAGGTAAAAGATGACACACATATAATGCTAACAGCAAATACATTTGTAGTTTTAGAAAAAGTGGAATAAGTTTTTAAAAGAGCATCAGTGTAGACTGGTGTTTTTTTATTACCTTCTTGACGTTTACATAAAATAAATGTATAATAATAATGTACTAAATACAAAGGAGGTATTAATCTTATAACTAAAATTAGTAAAGGAGAAGAGAAAGCTTGTAATTAAATTAAATTAAAAAGTGGAGAAATAATAAAAAAGTCAAAAATAAAATGTTATTAAAAAAGTAAATAAAGAAACGTATTAAGAAAACAATAAGGAGATATTTATGAAAAATAATAATAACAGAGAAAATGAAAACAAAGAATATATAATTGAAGAACTTCATGTAGAACCAGAAAATATTGACTTAGTTCTTGAGACAATGGATAAGTATGGTGATAACAGATGGTGGCTAGAAGATGATATTAGGAAAAAAGCATATTATCAATTTAGTGAAAATATACTTTTAATTGATTTTGATACCTTCATTAAAGGTATAAGCGAATTACTAGGCAGAACTGTAACAATGCTTGGGCTATTATATGATATAACTCAAGAAGAGTTAGATAAAAAATATAATGAATTTTTTGCAAAAGATTCATTTTAATAAAAGAACATCAGTATAGGCTGGTGTTTTTTTAATAAATATAGAAAAAACAAAATATATAATTTAAGATATATTATATAGATTATTTTTTAATAAGAAATTAAAATAATAGAGTGCTAAAAATAAATTAATAAAATTTAATTAATACTAAAGATAAATTGAGGAGAATAATAAATATGTATATATTTAATAAGTTAACAGTTATACCAAAGTTACCAGATAATATTAAAGGATTAAGTGAAGTGGTAAATAATGTATGGTGGTCATGGAATACAGAATACTTAAAATTATTTAAGTTTATAGATGCAGATTTATGGAATGATGTTTTAAAAAACCCATATAAGTTTTTGAAATTAGTAGAACAAGAAAAATTAGAAGAAGCTTCTAATAATCCAGATTTCATAAAAGAATATGAAAAGGTATATGAAAATTTTAAAGGATATATGAATAAGAAAGATACATATTATGCAAAAAAACATCCTGATATGAAGGATAAGCAAATTGCATATTTTTCTGCTGAGTATGGTTTAGATGAAACAGTACCATTATATTCAGGTGGACTTGGAATACTTTCAGGAGATACATTAAAATCTGCAAGTGATTTAGGTCTTCCACTTGTAGCAATAGGGCTTATGTATAAAGAGGGATATTTTGTTCAACACATTGATGCATATGGAAATCAAATATCTAACTATGAGAAATTAGACACTAAAAATATGCCAATATTACCTGTAACTGATGAAGAAGGAAATGACATAAAAGTAGCTGTTAAAATAGAAGATAGAGATGTTACAGTTAAAATATGGCAAATTGCTGTAGGTAGAGTAAAACTATACCTATTAGATAGTGATGTAGAAGAAAATGAAGAAGAAGATAGAAAGCTAACACATAGATTATACGGTGGAGATAGGTATATGAGATGTGCACAAGAGATGATCCTTGGAATGGGTGGAATAAGAGCGTTAGAAAAATTAGGATACAATCCTGATGTTTATCATATGAATGAAGGACACTCTGCATTTTTAATAGTAGAACTTGCTAAGAAGTTAATGAAGGAAAGAGAAATATCATTTGAGGTTGCAATGGAAATTGTAACAGCAAAAACAGCCTTTACTACACATACTGCAGTACCTGCAGGAAATGATATATTTAATATTGACTTAATCAAAAAAATGTTTCAAGGAGTACCAGAAGAGCTAGGATTAAGTATGGAAGAGTTCTTAAAATTAGGAATGTGCCCAAACGCTAAATTTGAAACAGGATTCAATATGGGAGTATTTGCACTTAAATACTCAGGTATAAAAAATGGTGTAAGTAAGTTGCACGGCGCTGTATCTAGAGCACTATTTACTGATGTATGGCCAAATACAGCAGATGATGAATCACCAATTACACATGTAACAAACGGAGTACATACAACAACTTGGCTTGCACCAGGTCTTAAAGAATTATATAACAAATATTTTCCTGCATTTTGGCAAGATGAAATATGGAAAGATGATATATGGCAAAATGTATATAATATACCAAATGAAGAGTTATGGGATATACATAGAGCATACAAGAAAAAGTTAATAAGAGAAATTAAGAAAAATGTACGCCAAAAGATGATGAGAAATGGTGAAAGTTATGAAGAAATTGCAAAAACATTAGGACAAATATCAGAAAATGACCTACTTATTGGATTTGCAAGAAGATTTGCTACATACAAAAGAGCAACAATAATATTTGATGATTTAGAAAGATTAACACAAATACTAAATGATCCAAATAGGCCAGTAAGGCTAATATTTGCAGGTAAAGCGCACCCTGCAGATGTTGAAGGTCAAAATCTTATTAGAAGAATACATGAAGTATCTAAAATGCCACAATTCAAAGGTAAGGTAATACTTCTTGAAAACTACAATATGGGAATATCTAGATATCTAATATCTGGTACAGATATATGGCTAAATAATCCAAGAAGACCACTAGAAGCTTCAGGTACAAGCGGACAAAAGGCTTCAGCAAATGGAGTAGTAAACTTTAGTGTACTAGATGGTTGGTGGGCTGAAGGATATACAAAAACAAATGGATACTCAATTGGTAAAGAAGGAAAATATGAATCAGATGAAGAACAAGATAGAATTGATTCAATAGATATTTATGAACAATTAGAAGGAAATATAATACCTACATATTTTGAAAAAGATAAAAATGGAACAAATAGCAAGTGGATATTAATTATGAAAAATAGTATTGCAACAACTGGTGGAAAATATTCTACATCTAGAATGGTAATAGACTATTTAGAAGACATATATATGCCACTTATGGTTAAATCAGAAAAATACTTTAGAGATTTAGAAACAATATTTGAATATATTTCATGGAAAAAAGATGCATATAATTTTTGGGATAAGATTGAAATAGAAGAAGTAACAAAAGAAGATTCAAGTGCTATTAATGCAGGAGGATGCATAAAAGTAGCAATTAATGTAAAATTTGGAAATATACAAAAAGAACATGCTAAAGTAGAAAGCTATGTTGTTAAATTAAATGGCGAAAAAATTGAACATATTGAAAATGTTGAATTAAAAGAAGTAAAAGAAAACGAAGATGGTTCATACACATATGAAGGAAATATTTGTGTAAGAACTGGTGGAAATTATGCATATACATACAGGGTTGTACCAAGACATGAAATGGCATTTGATATAGCTAATATGGATCTTGCAAAATGGTATACTAAAGAAACTAAGTAGGAGAAAAAATGAGAGGTAAAAAAACAAATATTACTATTGGTATAGTTAATATACTACTAGGAATAGCATTTATTATATATACATATATATTTAGTACAAAAGCTCCAAGCTTTACTAGATATAATAATCAAATATTTGAAATAATACGTAAACTGCTATTAGGAATACTTACAGGAATATCTATTTTAAATATAATATATGCGATAATTAATATTAAAGAAGGACACATTTTTATATATTACATAATGATGCTATTTAGCTTAATATTATTTATTGATATATCATATTATTACACAATACCTACATTACTTTCAGGAATTCTTTTAATAATACATATTAAAAAAAGTAATTTTATAGAAAAAGACAGTAATTTGGTTTTAACAACAAACAGGCTAATGTATTTGGTAATTATAGGGGCAATAGCTCTTATGTTCCTATATAAACCATTATCTAATTATGCAATGGAACGCGAAAGTGTAAATCTTTTAAAATATGATGAGGGATTTTTTAAATATGTATCGCCAATAGAAAATGAAGATATATATATTAATATTAAAAAAGATGGAAAATTTGGATATATAAATAGTAAGGGTGAAGAAAAAATAGCATTTAAATACAATTATGCAACACCATATTATAAGATAAAATCATTTGATAAAGAATTTGAAGTAGCGGCAGTTGCAGATGATAATGTAACACATGTAATTATGAAAAATGGAAGAGAAGTAATGTCATATAATTCAGAATATGAAAATGAAAATTACTTACCTAAATTAAAAGAATTTGAAAATGTATTAAAAGAAACAATGCATCAAAAAGATCCAAAACCTGAAACTACAAAAGATCTTACATATTTTGAAAAAAGAAGTAGGATAATACCTGAAACAAAAGAAGAGCAAGAGTTAAAAGAAGAAGTTGGATATACATATATGTTTGATTTTTCAAAAAGATATAATATTTTAGTTACAGAATCTAGTATGGGTAATAAGACAATATATAAAATATGCCCAAAGGGTAAGGTAAAAGAAGCAAAAGAATTAGACGTAGACAACTTGCTATATGATGAAAACGGATTATATGTATTTAAAAATGGATACTTACCATATTATTCAGTAGCAAGAAATGTACAAGGATGGATTACAAAAACTGGTAAAAAACTAAATGTTGAAGGAAGAGTACAGATATTAGATATTGAAGAAGATAGACTACTTGTTAGAAACTTTAACAAAAACACAGTTACATTTATAGACTTTGATGCAAAACAAATAGGAGAAACATATTCTGAAGTAATTAAAGACCAAGATAGGTATATAGTAAAAGATTTACAAGGAAAATGGAATGTATTAGATAAGGCTTTAAAACCAATACTTCAAAATACATATGACATATTTGACGCAACACTTTTAAACCAAGGATTATATATATTTGCAAACCTAGGTGAAAGATTACAATTTAATGATTATGGCTATGTAAAAATAGACTATATAATTACAAACAGAGATTGGAAAACAATAGCTACAGATATTAACTATATATACAATGTATATAATAGATATAATGGAACAGATGAAAAGAGCTATGTAGAATTCGTAGAAAGCCTTAAAAAGCCAAATATTTCTGTATTAAGTGATAAGTTCTATGAAAGTTATATAAACAAAAATAATAAAGAAGAAGTAAAAAAATAAGTTAATTGGTGAACGATTAGAGGAAATAAAAGGAGTTAACAATTTTGTTAGCTCCTTTATTTTTGTTTAATTTAATTATATGCTTTTAATAATTCTGTTAATAAATATATTTTGAAATAACTAATAAGTATTTTATTAAACACTTGTTAAAAAACGAAAAAAGGTGCAATATTATTAATTTTGAGATAAGAAATATTAAGCAAAATGTTTTACATAATGCTAAAATTATGGTATACTATATGTATAGAAGTAATTAGTAATAAAGGGTATTAAAAATACTATTTATAAGGAGAGTATATGAAAAATTATTTGACAATTATGGCAAACAAAGAACTATTAAACGAAGATATGGAACTATCAAAACTTCCAGTTAAAACATTATTATCTTCCTTAAGAAAGGAAAATAATTCTGAAAACGAAGAGGCAATCATAAAAAAACTAATATGTGAGAACTATTATGATTGTGCTCAAAAGGAATTCTATGAAATCATAGATAAATATGAGGAAAAAGAAGTTGATAACTTAATAGCAACTGGAACATATAAACCTGGAGTTTTCCTTCTATGTGCAATAGATATAGAATCACCTATAAAAGACATGGATCTTAGAACTATATTAGAATATATGATAGGAGATAATTGTAAAATTAACCAGGTTACAATTAGTAAAGGAGTTTTTGAAAAAAGAAAGGAATATCATGTAAATGATTTAAAAAACTCTGAAATAGAAAAAGAGATAGTGGAAGAATATAATAAGAGATGCTATGAAAATAGCTAATCAAAATATATTACTAGCACATAAGTTGGATTATTAATATAATTACTTTTATAGAAGTTGGTATAATTATACCAGCTTTTTTTATGCTTTTTCTATTATTTTCCTGCTAACATTAAAATTTAGTATATTAAAAAAAAGATACACCCTAATTATCAAAGTGTGTATCCTCAATTATACCAGTATATAATCCATAGTTTTCTATCTTATTGTTATCTACAAAATAATTATACTTATTCACCTTGAAATCGGTATCTTTTTCTTTTAGTTCATGTAAAATAGTACAGTCAATATGCCTTTTTTTACCATTTATACATACCGAATTCCACATATGCCACTTACTTCTTTCTTGCTTGGAATTAATGGATATTTCTTCTAAAAAAGCATAAAGTATATTTGCAAATCCCGCACAATTTGTTTGTTTATTATTTAAAATATGTGATATTAAAAGGCGTTCTTTTAACAGATTTTTGTTTTCTTCCGTTTCCATGTCTACATTGTATTTTCTATTATATGATATATTTTGGATAATCCATGAGATTATTTTGATAATTTTATCTTCTAAAGTATCATTTTTAGATGTTATGCTTTTTACTAGGTGTTTAATTTGCTTTCTATCATTTAAATAATTGCTAATACCATCTTCATAAAAACCATTATTAAAAATTATTCGCACTTCAATATTATTGTTTTCTAAAAATTTAAATTCTTTAAAATCACAATCTTTAAAACTATCATAGATATTATTAAATTTAAAATTAATTCTTCTTATATTGTCTAAATGCTTTTTCAAAAAAATTATTTCATCTTTACTAGAAATGAGTGTGTTATATTCTTCTATTCCATTTATGGTAAAAGATACTTTATCATTTGTCATTTCCTTTAGGGCATCACTATAGTGATTTTTTAAATATATTATATTAAATGTTTTATTCATAATTTTATTATATCAAATTAAAGTCCTAAATTTGGATAAACTTTTAA
>CAUPPN010000048.1:0-7243 GCA_963513115.1 uncultured Eubacteriales bacterium
CGGATTATTAATTTAATAATAAAGTAAAAATAATATAATATGATTAATACTTTATTTTCATTGCAAATTGATTATTAAAATATAAGGCTAAAAGATTTTAACAAAAGCAAAATCCTATTTTATTGAAATTATTAAAAGTCTCAGTTTATATTTTTGGGTCCTATTTAGAAAGGAAGTTAGTGATGAAAAAAATATCAAAATTTATTTCATACCATCCTAGGTTGGTACTTTTGGTGATGACTATTTTACTAATACCATCATGGATTGGCTATAAGTCCACAGGGGTAAACTATGATATCCTATCATATTTGCCAGAAAATCTTGAGTCTACTCAAGGCCAGGAGATCCTTGATAAGGACTTTAAGAATGCTGCTACGGGCATGCTTATCTTAAAGGGCACTGATCACGATGCAGACAAGTTAAAAAAAGAAATATTAGAAATAGATGGGGTTGAAGATGTAATTTCAAAGTCTTCAATCGTTGGCGATACAGTTCCTAGTGAATTTTTACCCGACGAGATTAGGGATGCTTTTTATGCTGAAGATTCAACTCTTTTGATGGTTAAATTTTCCGAGTCATCTTCGTCTTTTAAGACAATGGAGGCAATTGATCAGATAAGGGATCTTGAGTCTAAGGAAAAATACCTAAGTGGAATCTCTTCCTTGGTTAAGGATACTAAGGATTTAATCGATAGGGAAACTCCAATTTATGTGGCTCTTGCAGTTGCTTTGGCCCTTGTAGTTCTATCTTTGGCCAATGAATCAACTATTATCCCATTTCTCTTTATGCTAAATATTGGCTACGCTATTTTGTATAACTTTGGGACAAATATATTTTTGGGAGAGATTTCTTATATAACTAAGGCAATTGCAGCTGTTTTGCAGTTAGCTGTTACAACAGACTATTCGATTTTCCTCTACCATAGGTATGTAGAAAAGAAAAAGAAAAATGAAAGTAATAATGAGGCCATGGCTAAGGCAATTGATTCGACTTTAGCATCAATCTTTGCCTCATCTCTTACAACTTTCGCAGGATTTTTAGTACTTTTATTGATGCAGTTAGGTTTAGGTAAGGATATAGGGCTTGTGATGAGCAAGGGAGTGCTTTTAGGTCTTATTTCAACAGTTGTAGTCTTGCCACCAATGATTTTATTGGCAGAAAAACTTGTAAATAGGTTTAACCACAAAGTTTTACTCCCAGATTTTTCAAGGACAGCAAGCTTTACAATCAAACATAGGAAAAAACTTTTTATAGTATTTTTACTTTTGTTTATACCAGCTGTATACGGGGCAAGAAATACTAATCTTTATTACAACTTGGACAGGTCACTCCCACAAGATCTAGACTCAATTGTTGCCTTAAACAAGATGAAAAAAGATTACAATATGGCTTCAAGCCACTTTATAGTAGTCAAGGATGACCTTTCAAAGACAAGTGTAAATTCAATGATAGAAGAAATTGAAGGTGTGGACGGGGTAAATAACGTCTTAAGTGTGAATTCTATGACAGGTTTAACCATCCCAAGCGAAGTTCTACCTGAAAAATTAAAGCAAAACTTCGTTCAAAATGGCTATCAGATGATTATGGTTAATTCAGAATACCAAACAGCTTCAAGTGAGGTTAACAGGCAAGTTTCTGAAATTGATAAGATAGTAAAAGCCCACGATCCTGATGGCAAACTTACAGGTGAGGCAGTTTTGACAAAAGATTTGACAATCCTATCTGACAGGGATTTCAAGATGGTAAATATCGCTTCAATTATAGTGGTATTTTTAATAATAGCATTTGTGTTTAAATCAATAGGAATACCTATTGTGCTAATTGCAGCAATTGAACTTGCAATTCAAATAAATATGGGAATACCATATTACTTTAATCAAACAATACCATTTGTAACTTCAATTATAATTGGAGTAATACAGCTTGGTTCAACAATAGACTATTCAATATTAATGATGGATAGATTCTTAGCAGAATATAAACATTCAAAAGATGTAAATGGATCCATTAAAACTGCTACAAAAGAAACATCAAAATCAATTGCTATATCTGCTCTATCATTTATGGCAGCAACAGTTGGAGTTGGAATATTTTCAGAAATGGAAATTGTTTCAACAATATGTAGTTTCTTAGCAAGAGGAGCAATTATTAGTATGACAGTAATAATAGTATTTTTACCAGCAATAATATATACAGCATTTCCACTAATTAAGAAAACTACAAAATGATTAGAATAAAAAGATTAGAATAAGGAGGAATATGATGAATAAGAATATAATTAATAAAAAAAATATAAATGAAAAAAGTAAAAAAATAATAGCTTCAATATTACTATTATCAATGACTTTTTCACACATATCTTTTGCAACAACTAAAAATAATGAAATAAATAATAAAATAAATAAAAATGAAACAGTATATGTAATAAAAGAAGATGGAAATATAAAAGATAAAATAGTATCAATATGGCTAAATTCAGAAGAAAATATAAATGTTAAAGATAATACAATTTTAGATGAAATTAAAAACTTAAAAACAGGTGAAAGGTTAAATAAGGAAGATGGATATATAACAATAAATGAAGAATCTAAAGATGTGTATTATCAGGGGAAAACAGATAAAGAATTACCTATAGATATTAAATTAGAATACTATTTAGATGGTGAAAAAATAAGTAATAAAGAACTTGAAGGTAAAACTGGAAAGCTAAAAATAGTACTAACTGCTGAAAATAAGAAAAGTGTAACAAAAAATGTTTCAGGAAAAGAAACTAAAATATATTCACCATATGTAGCAGTAAGTACAATGGCATTTAATGATGATAATGTAAAAAATATTGTAGCTAAAGATTCAAAGGTAATAAAAGATGGTAAAAAAGAAATAGTTACAACAATATTAACACCGGGTCTTAAAGAAAATTTTCAAAATGTTTTAAATAAAGAACAATTAGAAAATTTCAAAGATAATGTTGAAATTGAAATGGACGTAACAGACTACAAGCCTATAGAAACTTATGTAATAATAACAAATGAAATATTCCAAGATAGAAAAAACTTAGAAGAAATAGACACTTTACGTAGCAATATTGCAAAACTAGAAGATGTAACAGCACAATTAGTAGATGGTTCAAATAAGTTAAGTGAAGCAGAAGGACAATTAAATCAAGGAATAAATGACTTAAATAATGGAACAGAAAAATTAAGTGACGGATCTAAAGAATTATATAATAAATCAGGACTACTTGAAGACGCAGTAAATAAAAGTGTAGAAAAACTTTCAGCATTACCAAAATATATTGGTAAACTTGCAAGTGGATCTTCAAAATTAGATGGTGGTTTAGGTGAAGTTAAAAGTGCAACAGCTAAAATAAGTGAAAAATTATCAAACTTAAACTTAAATGATATATTTGTAAAAATTGATGAAATGAAAAATGGAATAAGTAAACTTGCAGAAGGATCTAATAATTTAAATGCTGGAATATCAGAAGCTAATAAAAATGTAAAAGCATTAGCAGAAGGAAATAATACATTTAACGCTAAGATTCAAGAAATGAATAAGGGTGTTCAAAATATAACTATACCTGATTTAGGAGCACTTAAATCAATTAATGTTGAAAAAGATTTAACAAATATAGCATCTTCTACTAAAGCGGTTGGGCAATCTGCAGCAGATATTCAAAAAACAATAGCTATTTTAAGTGATGAAAAATATAAGGATGATGAGAATATACAAAATGCTATTAAAAGCTTAGAAAAAACAAAAGCAAATTTAGGAAAAAATGCAGGAAATATTGGAACATCTACAAATAATTTAAAGAATTCTTTAGCACCTTTAAAAGATGCTAAAGTAGGCGTAAATGAATTAGGTAAAATAAAAGAGCTACAAGCAGGAATGAATGAACTTGCTAAAGCATCTAATAATATAAATGGAAATATGCAAAAAGTTCCAGAAGGACTTTCAAAACTTGAAGAAGGATCAATAAACTTAAATAATGGAATAAATAAACTAAATGAAGAAATAGGAAATATAAATATTAATCAAGAAGAAATTACAAAACTTTCAGAATTCCCAAGTCAATTTGGAAAATTAGATAATGCAATAGGAGAATTAAAAAATGGTTCAAATGACTTATCTGATGGATTAAATAAGTTTAAGGAAGAAACAAAAGATTTAAATGAAATTTCAAAACTAAGTACAGAAGGTATAATACCACCTAGAGAAGGAATAAAAGCAATGAATAATGGAATAAATGAACTGCTTTTTGGTACCGTAAAATTAAAAGATGGAAGTAGTAAGTTTAATGAATCAATGGGAACATTTGCTTCAAAAATGGCAGAATATAAGAAAGAAGGAATTGATAAAATAGATAACAAAGCAAAAGAACTATTTGAAATTACAGATGTTTTTGATGCAATGTTAGACTTAGCAAAAGATGAAACTTCATTTACTGGAACAGATGATAATTTTAAAACAAGATATAGGATTGTTGAAAAGATTAAATAAGAAATAAAAATAAGAGAATGAGGTGGCAAAAAACCGGACTATTTAGAGATAATAAAAATAGAGCTAATATTTTTAAATATTGGCTCTATTTTAATATGTTTTAAATTGTAAAAGCTTTATTAAAAAGATATAATAATTAATAATATGTAAAAGACAAGAAGGAGCAATTAAATGGCAAATCCAAAATTAAGCTGGGATGAAATAGAAACAAGGGCAGTAGCTTTTCAAAGAAGGTGGAAAGTATTATTAAAAGAAGAAGATATTATTGAAAGATCATGGGCACAGAAGTTTGAAGAAGAGCTAATGGAAGTATTTGGTATAGATAAGAAAGATGGAGTACATGAAGAAAGAGTTATTAACTTAGAAGGTGTACAAAACTATATTGACTATCTTTTAGCAGGAGTAGTATTAATTGAAATGAAAAGCCCAGGTGAAAGTTTGATTACTGCATATAATCAGGCATTAGATTATGCAAGAGCATTAGAACCTGAAGCACAACCAGAGCTAATTGTTGTATCTAATTTTAATAAGATACAGGTAAGTAATTTTAGAACAGGAGTTAGATACAAAGAATTTAGTATATCTAAGCTAAAAAGCAATGTAAGGCAGATGGGATATATTGCAGGATATACTTCAGATGTTGAATTTGAAACAGATATTGAAGTTAATACAAAAGCAGCATATAAGATATCAGGACTATACAAGGAATTAGAAAGACATGGATATAGTAGAGAAGACATACAATTATACCTAGTTAGAATAGTATTTTGTCTTTTTGCAGAAGATACTGGAATATTTGAGCAAAAATCTTTTGAAAACTATATAAAAAACTCAAAAGAAGATGGAACAGACCTATCACAAAGAATTAGTGACCTCTTCTATATTTTAGATACAAAAGAAGAAGAAAGAATGGATACAATATCTGATGAATTAAAAGGATTTAGATATATTAATGGTCATGTTTTTTCTAAGCCACTTAAACCAGCATTTTTTGATTCAAAGATGAGAAAAGAATTAATTAATTGTTGTAATTTTGATTGGTCATATATTTCACCTGCAGTATTTGGTGCGATGTTCCAAGGTGTAATGGATGAAGAAAAAAGAAGAGAACTTGGAGCACACTATACTTCAGAAGAAAATATTATGAAAGTAATTAAGCCACTATTTTTAGATGAATTGTGGAAAGAATTTGAAATAAAAAAAGGAATAAAAAAGGATTTAGAAGAGTTTCATGAAAAGATAGCAAATATTAAGATACTAGACCCAGCATGTGGATGTGGTAACTTTTTAATAATTGCATATAGGGAACTTAGATTATTAGAATTTGAAGTGTTAAAATTATTAAATGATGATAGCCAGGTAATGTTAGTAGATAATAATATTATTAAAACGCATATTAATAATTTCTATGGAATAGAATATGAAGAATTCCCTGCAGAAATAGCTAAGCTTTCAATGCTACTTATGAAACACCAATTGGATGTAGAAGTATCAAACTATTTTGGATTTAATATAATTGGATTCCCTATTAGAGAAAATGCAAGTATAGTTAAGGGTAATTCATTAAGGATGGATTGGAATGAAGTAGTAGGTATAGAAGATTTAGATTATATAATAGGTAATCCACCATTTGTAGGCGGAATGTTAATGAGTAAAGAACAAAAAGAAGATATGAAAATCGTAACTAATAAAGCAAAAGGTTATGGTAATATGGATTTTGTTTGTGGGTGGTATTTTAAATCTGCAGAAATAATGAATAAAAATAAGAATATTAGAACAGCATTTGTTTCTACAAATAGTATTTGCCAAGGTGAACATGTTCTTAATTTTTGGAAAAATCTTATTGAAGAAAAGAATATTAAGATAGACTATTGCTATAGAACTTTTAAATGGAGCAATGAAGCAAAAGGAAAAGCGGCAGTGTATTGTGTAATAGTAGGATTTTCAAATAATGATTTAAAATGTGATAAAAAAATATTTATAGAAAATAAAAATGAAAATAATTATGATATGATTGAAGCCAAAAATATTAATCCATATTTAATAGACGCAAAAAACGTTTTTATTGAAAGAAAAAGTAAACCAATTTGTGATGTGCCAGAAATGAAATTTGGTAGCATGCCAAGAGATGGTGGATATTTCATATTAACAGATGAAGAAAGAGAAGAAATTATTAAAGAAACACCAGAGGCAGAAGAGTTTATTAAAAAATATATAGGTGCTAGAGAGTTCATAAACAAAACATATAGGTGGGTACTATGGCTTGATGGTGTTAGTCCTAAAAAATATATGTACTCAAAATTAATAAGAGAAAGATTAGAAAAAGTAAAAGAATTTAGATTAAATAGTACTGCAAAAGATACAAGAGAATTTTCTAAGACACCACAAGTATTTTGTAGTATATCACAGCCAAAGGAAGGTAATTATTTATTAGTACCAAAGGTGAGTTCTGAAAAACGTGAATATGTACCAATTGGATTTATTGACTCTGAAATTATTTCATCAGATTTAGTTTTTACTGTAGCAGGTGCAACACTTTATGAATTTGGAGTCATAACTTCTGTTATACATATGGATTGGATGAGATTAGTTGCCGGTAGATTAAAAGGGGATTACAGATACTCAAATACAATAGTATACAATAACTTTATATGGCCTGATGCAAGTGATGAAGATAAAGAAAAAATAATTAAAACAGCATCTAAAATATTAGAAGTAAGAGAGAAATACTCTGATTGGA
>CAUPPN010000049.1:0-7210 GCA_963513115.1 uncultured Eubacteriales bacterium
TTTTTATTATTTTCATCAATGGTTTTAGTAAATGGCTGTATATAATATGTCAAAGTATCATTTGCACGTATTATACCATTATGATTATTTTCATCATTTCCAGGTTCGTTATTATTATCAAATGGTCCTATCCCATCTAGTACAGTTATATCAGCACTTTTAATTATACTATTTGATTTTACACCCGCTTTACTCTTAATACTTCTAGTATTATTTATATGCATGCTACTTTTACTAAAAGCAAATATGCATGTAATAATTAAAAGCATTATTAGCATAGCTAATATTCTATTTTTATTATTTATTTTTCTATTTTCTCTTACCATATTATCCCTTCTTACTTTTTAATTTTCATTTTTTAATTTTTATTTTATTTTTTCATTTCTTATTTAATTTAATAATACCTACCCCACCCCCGTAAAATCAAGGTGTATAACTATTTTTATTATATTTTTAACATTAGAAAAAGCACCATAATAATTATGACACTTTTCTTATTCCTATTATTTTTTAGTGTTTTTTGTTTTTAACTTCTTTTTATTTTTTCTATATCTTCTTCTTTCTAATCTTTGTAATCTGCAAAATTAGTTATATCAAATTTTTCAATATATTCTTTGCTTTTTACTCTTGCAAACCCATAAAAATGTTTTCGATGGTGTTCTTCACTTAACATAGAATATTGTGTAGGGTGTCCTGTATGAAGCATTTTCCCTTCTCCTACATATATTCCAATATGTGTAATTGCTCTATCTGTTTCATATGTTGTATGAAATACTACAATATCTCCAGGTTTTGCTTCTCTTGAAAGTATTGGATCTGCATAAAAATTATATTTCCCATGCATCACATCTTACCATCTTTCTTACATTAGCTTTATTAAATACATAGCATACATATGATGAGCAATCAAAGTTATCTGGACCATTTGCTCCAAATATATATTTTTTGCCTAAGTGTTTTTCACCTTCTTTAATTAATCTATCAAACTCTTCTTTAGTTATTTCATCATTTGTATTATTTGACCTATTAATATATTTTCTAGAAAGTAGATATGTACAATTATACTTTTTTAGTATTTCATCCATGTTTTCTATTTCAAACCTATTTCCTAACATGCAAAAATCAGTATCATATACAATATCTATTATTTTATCTAACTTAGAATCTGTAATGTTTTCTATTAGTTCTTTGTAGTTATTAAAAATATATAATATATCTTTTTGTACATCATTTTCTTCTATGCTTTTTACACTATCTACTATACTTTCTATTGCTTTAATTAACTTTTCCTTATTGCTTTTTTCTTCAATCTTTTTAAATAAATTTCTAAATAATAAATCTGGTGATATATAGTACTTTTTACTATCTAATATATCTTTTATATTATCATCACAAAATTTATTATCACTTTCAGCATATTTAAAATCTAAGTTTCTTTTTTCCATTTCAATATTATCTATATACTCACATAGATTTTCTGATAAGAACCTATAATAATATACCATTACTATAATCTTTTTGTCTTCTTCTTTTAAATTACCTAAGTTGTTTAAATCATTTAAACTTACCTTTTCTTTTTCTTTTTTCATCATATACTCCTTTTCTTAATATCATCATATAGTTCTTTTGTTGCTATACAATCATCTATAGCTCTATGTGTATTTGTATATATACCTAAATAATTAGTTAAATCACTTAGCCTATGTCTTTTAAGTTCTGGGTATGTAATTTTGGAAAGCATAACCGTGTCTATATACATATTTGGTAAGTCCATTTCAATCACTGAAGATATGAAACCTAGGTCAAATAATACATTATGTCCAATAATTACATCATCTCCAATAAATGTAAGGATTTCTATTATTATTTCTTCAATAGCCGGCTTATCTTCTAGCATCTCATTTGTTATACCAGTTATTTTAGTTATATTTTTACTAACTTTTTCATTTGGTTTAACAAGCTTTGAATATCTTGCTACTATTTCATTATTTCTTACCTTTAATATTCCAACTTCTATTATTTCATTTTTAATACATGAAAGCCCTGTTGTTTCTAAATCAAGTATGCAATAATTATCTATTAGTGTATCTATCATAAATTTTGCTATCTCCATTATTTCTATTTATTTCTTTTTTTCTTTTTCACTTAACTATTTATTTTTCTTATTCTCTTATCTCTTATCCCACTATAATAAGAATATATTAATGGAAATAAAATGTAAACATTAAAAAAACTAGACACATTTATTGCATCTAGCATATTTTTTATTGTTGTCAACGAAGCAGTTATTTATAACTTTTTTATTCTCATAATGATTGATACAAATATCAATCCGTATATATACATATATATTAGCAGATTATTTACTAAAAAAATTTATTATAGAATTCCATACTTTTTTATACCATTTAATCTTATTTATTTCTATTAAATCTGTTTTTTTCTCTTGATCAGTATCATCCAAAATATTTTTTTCGTTATTGTTAACAATATTATCATAATTGTAATTTTCTTTTTTTTCTTCTATAATTTGCATTCTATCATGATTTTGTTTGGCAATAATTTTTTCTTTTTGTATTTCTGTAGCCCAATAATCTCTAAATAAAATCGCAATAATTCCTTTTGCAATTTTTGACACCTTTTGTTCATCTAATGTTTTAGTAGTGTCATAGCAAAAAGCATAGTCTTTATTTGCATATGCTCTAAACAAATTAATTCTGTTCTTTGGTATTTTATCATAATCTTCTATTGGAATATATTTTAATATTTCTAATACTTCACTATATGCATTTGCATATTCAATATCAATCATATTATAATTCTCCTATATATCTCGTTCATATTCTTGACTCTCTCTTTGGTTCATAATTACTCTTTCTTGTCTTGTTTGTTCTTGTTCTATTTCATCTAAGAATGACGTTTCATTTTGTTCTTCTAATGTTTCTTCTCCTAATCTTTGTGTAGAAATAGTTTTACTTCTTTCTAGTCCTGAGTATAATCCTGAATACCTAGTATTAGCTATATCCCTTTGTAAACCTTGTTCATAGGTCTTTCTATTAGTTCTTTCCAAATTATGATCTAATATATCATTTATAGACCAATATGTTATTCCATCTAACTGTATTTCAGTTTCTTCAATAGCATTTGAAATTTCATTCATTTTCATTGACTTTAACTCTGCTATACTTTCAATTGTAATACCACTTTTACTTATTTTACTATTAATAATTTCTACCAAATCCTTCTCAGAACGGATTTTTCCATTTTCATCAAACATAAATCTTTCTGGTAAACACATATCAAATTCTGTTATTTGAGTTCCAATTCCTAGTTTTTCTAATCTTTTAAGATCCTCAAAACAATTTCTAATATCATCTGTGTTTTGTGTCATCTCAATATGCATCTGAGTACCAATTGTATCAATTAATCCAGGTGCCAATTCATTAATTTGAGATAACTGTTTTATTACAGCCTTTCTTCTTTCAGGATTTTCCAAAAACGGTTCATTATATACATATGTTACTTCATCCGGTTTGTTTTCTAATGCATATTGAAAAGTGCTAACTAATTCTTCATTAGAAATTCCGTATAATTCTTGCCACATATTTTTGTATGGTTCATTAAAAGAAATTATCTCATTAAACAAATCTACAGAACATATTAATCCTTTTCCATTTATCTTATATTCTTCATTATATTTTGAAATAAAATCTATAGATTTCTTTACATATTCTTGAAGTTCTTTTAAGACATATTCTTTTTCTTTACCTATTAAATGGTCTTCCATAGTTTGTTTATCTAATAAGGTATGATATCTTGCATGCATTCCATTTCTATCGCAAAAATCTAATCCTCTTTGAGCATAATAAAAATCATATTTTTCCATATTTGGTATATGTTCATCATACATTTTTTTTGTAATATCATAATACCTTCCTGCTCCTATTAGAATAGTATTATGATTAGATAGAATATCATTTATTCCAAATAATTCTTCATATGTTATGCTTGTCATTTGATCTCTTTCTGTTGCAATAAATCTATGAGCTTTTTCCGTAAAAATATCATAGCTTTCAGGATGCTCTGATTTTAATTTTTTCTTAATACCTTCATAACCATCATTTTGCAATACTGAAATATAAGTATCTACTTTATCATCATTAATTCCTGAATGTTTTAATACTGATTCCAAAACATTTCTTCTATTTTTAATACTTTGTCCCATTGGTATTAATGTACTCTTATATTGTTCGACAAGCATTCTTTTTATATTCTCAATATCGTTACCATTCCAACTTGTTAAATCTTCTTCAGAAATATTTAATTGAGAACAATTAATTGCAAAATCCTTTAATTCTTCTATATTTTCACATTGAATTATACTTAATAATTCAATAGTTTCTGAATTTAAATAAATTCCATTTATTGGGCTTTCTAACTCTAATGAAAATTCTTGCATTTTTCACCTTCTATTGTTTAATTTAAAATATTATAGCAATCACTTTTAATTTTTACAATAATTTAAAATATTTATTTACCTTTTGAATCAACAATTTAAAATATTTGTTATTTAAAGTATATTTATAATTTTATATTTTTTCAAATATTATTTTAACTCTAATAATTTTATCTTTTTAGATTAATTTGAAATAATTGTTTTTTATACAAAAAAAATCAACCAGATTTATTTTCTGGTTGATTTATATATATCTATTTTATTAGTTAGAACAGATATTTAATTGGTGGAGATGCGGAGAATTGAACTCCGTTCCAAACTGGGGTTATATAGCTTTCTACCATATATAGTTATTTTTTAGTTTTCACAAGTTAACTTAAAATAACAAAAAAGTTAAATTGCTAACATATACTTACTAAATATATACTATATGTTTCATATATATTAGTAGCCACTAAAATGACACCTTATATAATATGTGGTGACTAGCACATATTTAAGATGTACGCCACAGTAAAATTAATTAGGCAGCGTATGCTAATTGTTTTTCATCAGCATTTATATTTAAATTTTGTGTTCTTTTAAGTGTTTCCACCTTACACTATATGGCTTACTATATAATAGCCGATCAGCCTGTCGAAAACCACTACATCCCCGATTAAAAAAGACTAAAATTAGTCTTCATTAACTGCTATTACTTCTTTTCCATTATAATAACCGCAATTTTTGCATGCTCTGTGTGGTAACATTTTAGCTCCACATTTAGGGCATACTGCTAAGTTTTTAGCTTCTATTTTCCAATGTGCTCTTCTTTGAGCTGTTCTCTTATTTGAATGATTTCTTTTTGGTACTGCCACTTTCTTTTCCTCCTAATTCAGTATTTTTCTTTTTTTCATAAACTCATAGTATTATTATATTAAATTAATCTTTTTTTGTCAACTACGTATTATACCATAAAATTATACTTTTATGAACATAGATAGATTAGTAGAATATATATACTTATGTACTGCCATATCCTCTCCATATTCTTTTTTAAGTGCATATTCATATAATTTTAATTGCATCTCATATCTTTTTTTCATATCTTCTGCTTTTGCTCTATCAGTTTTGTAGTCAATTAAATATATATCATTTCCTTCTATTAAATATAGGTCAATTACTCCTTGCATAATAGTATATTCGTCACCTTTTATTTGTATATTACTTTTAAGTAGTACTTCCTCTAAATCTGGTATATTAAAAATAGTTTTTCTATCTAATCTAGTATAGAAATTCTTTTCCTTAAATAATGTGCCTTTTTCATTTGCTTCAATTATCTTCCTATACATTTCCTTATCATATATCTTAGCAATTTTTGCTATCTCATAATCATTTAATATATCAAATTCATCTTCTGTAATTATGCCGCTATCCTTTAAGCCTTTAATATATTTTTTAACTATTTCAACCTTTTCCAAACTACTTAATTTTTCATATTGCTCTATTGTAATTATTGGTAACTTTTCAAAAATGCTATGTATTAATGTACCCTTTGATTTTGCAGATACCTTGCTATCTTGCATAAACTTAGGTAACTCTACAAATATATCTATTAGCTCTTCATCGCTTTCTGATATATTATCTTTTGCATTTTCTTCTACATTATCATCAATATCACTATCAATATTTTCATCTTCTACTATTTCTAAAACATCTAATGTAGAATTAATAATATGATTATTATCTCCCCCTTCTTCTTTTAATCTAGATGTAATATCAGATACAGATATCTTATTTGCAACTCTGTATATATCTTGCTCATTTTTCTCTATAATTTCTTTCTTTTTAGCAATTGTAGTTATATCATTTGTTTCTTGTTTTTGTTCTTTTTCTTTCTGCACACTATAATCATATACATATTTAACATCTTTTAGTCTATTTTCAAATGATATATTTTTACGTATATTTTCTAGTTCTTTTTTAATTATTCCTTCTATTTCTACATTTTTAATTACTACATCTGTTCCATGTAGGTATACAGATGCTAATATATTTCTTAAATAACTTGTACTTTTGTTAATATATTTAGGGTGTAATATGTTTTTGTTATCTTTAGTTATCATAAGTTTAGTAACTTCTTTTCTTAAAGATTCTAAATATTCTTTTGAGTCCTTCTTACATGATACTATAATTAATTTTTCTATTGCTCTAGTTAGTGCAACATATAGTATTCTTTTTTCTTCTTCTATTTCAGATATTTCATTTTCATATGATATCACCTTCCTATATAGTGAATCATATTTTACCTTAAGCATTTCATTATATATATAATTACCAAGCCCTATTTCTTCATTATATACAAAGTCTGCTCTTTTACTCATATCATTTTTCTTTTTGTCTGCATCTGCAAGTATTACTACAGGGTACTGTAGTCCCTTACTCTTATGTATTGTTGTAATAATTACTGCATTTAAATTTTCAGTGTTTACCTTTGTTTCAAGTTCAACTTTTGATTCTTGCAGTTCATCTAGGTATTTAACAATATCTACCACATTATATATACCAACTTCTTTTAATGCTTGTATTTTTTCAATATATTTTAATATATTAGAAGATATATACTCCCCATTTGGCATAAGTGATATATATTTAATGTAATTACTATCATATACCATCTTTTCTATTACTTTTAATCCGCCATAATTTTTGTCTATCTTAATATATTCTTCTCTTTTATCCAAGAACTTTCTTATCTTCTCTTTTAAATCTCTT